>JAPSIP010000055.1 GCA_031178645.1 Paracoccus sp. (in: a-proteobacteria)
GGTTCACGTCGGCCATGATGCGGCGCTCCTTCAAACGGTTCTGGCTTGACCCGCAGCAGGCACGAAGCTGGCCCCGCAGGCTGGCGATTGGCGCGTATTTGTCTTGTCTTGTGGCATCTGTCACCGCCAGATGCCATAGCAGGAATGCAATTCTTGGTGCTTTCAGTCCTTTGTGATCACACCTTTGCAGGTCGTGATCACATGGCTGCGCCTTTGTTGGGGCCTGCGCCGACTCGGCCCTTCAGACCGGCATCAAGGCCCAGTAATCCAGATCCAGAAGCACGTCCGGCCGGTAACGCCCGTCGGGATCCTTCACCGCGAAATCGCCACTGTTCCCCTTGGTGGCGACCAGCCGCAGCCGGATCGCACCCACGCCGGGCGCATCGGTTTCGGCCCTGTCCAGCACCTCGGACCAGGCGCGGACGGTGTCGCCGGCGAAGCAGGGGTTGGCATGGGCGCCACCGTTCAGCGCGACGATCATCTGGGCATTGGCCAGCCCGTTGAAGGACAGCGCGCGGGCCATGCTGATGACATGGCCGCCATAGATCAGCCGCCGCCCGTCCTCGCGATTGGTGGCGTCGAAGTGGACCTTGGCGGTGTTCTGCCACAGTCGCGTGGCCAGCATATGCTCGGCTTCCTCGATGGTGACGCCGTCCGCGTGGTCAATCTTCTCGCCTACCTGATAGTCGCCCCAGCGATGCGGTTCCCCGGCTAGATCGAAATCGTAGTCGCTGAAATCCAGCCCCTCGGGGATCACCAGATCCTCGGGCGCGACAATGGGGGCCAAGTCGGGCACCACGGTTTCCGGGGCGGGCGCATCGGCGTCGCGCTTGCGCACCATCACCCAGCGGACATAATCCAGCACCGGCTGGTCCATCTGGTTCAGGCCCTGCGTCCTGACCCAGACCACGCCCGACGTGCCGTTCGAGTTCTGCTTCAACCCGATCACCTGCGATTCAGACCGCAGCGTATCGCCCGACCAGACCGGCGCCAGCCAGCGGCCCTGGGCATAGCCCAGGTTCGCCACCGCGTTCAGGCTGACATCCGGCACGGTCTTGCCGAAGACGATGTGAAAGGCCAGCAGATCGTCCAGGGGGCTGCTTTCCAGCCCGCAACTCGCCGCGAATTCGTCGCTGGAATACAGCGCGTGCCGGGCCGGATACAGCGCGTGATACAGCGCCCGTTCCCCCTCGGCCACGGTGCGGGGAACGGCGTGGCGGATCACCTGGCCCAGCCGGTAATCCTCGAAGAAGCGGCCCGGATTGGTCTTGGTCATTGCTGTCCCAACTTCATGTCGGGATGGTATTCGGCCTGAACCTGCTTGGTGACGGCCTGGCCCATCCGCATCACGCCCTTGACCGGATCAAAGGCCATTGTCGGGCTGCCATGCAGGGACCAGCCCTTGGACAGCGCCTCGCTGACGCGGTGGCAGAACTGCGAGGTGTCGTCCTCGGTGATGCAGCGATAACGGGTGGTCATGGTTCAGCCTCCGAATGGCCAGGGTCCGATCCAGCCGTGGATCAGGCCCACGACCAGCATGACGACGACGGCGCCGACGGCCGCCATGATTTCCTTGCGCACCGGGAACGGCCCCGTGCGCCGCTTCCATGCGCCCGCGCGGTTCAGCAGGACGATTTCGACAAGCGCCCAGGCCAGCAGCCCGCCGAACAGGACAAATGACGCCAGATCGCCGTTCACCAAGAGATGCGCAAAGGCCCAGAGCGAGAAGCCCGTCAGCTGCGGATGCCGGATCCAGGCGGTGACGCGGGTGCCCATCCCGTCCGCGGCATAAAGATAGAAGGCCAGCAGCATCAGCAGGTTGTTGATGCCGGTCGTGGCGGGCGAGCGGCCCCACCAGATCGGGCCATCGGCCTGTCCATAGCCGCGCGCCATGATGAAGACCGACAGGATCAGCAGGACCGCGACCAGCCCCTTGCCCTTGTCGCCCAGGGCGGCGCGGCGGTCCGGTGCCACCCGCTTGAACAGATGCGCCGCCCACCACAGGGCCACGCCCGAAATCAGCAGAACCATCTGGCTTTCCTTTCGCTGGATGTCTTGGGGCGCACCCTGCCCTTATCCTGCCATTGCCGCAATTGCCTTGGCGCGGTCCAACGTCTTGCGGGCGGTTTCGATATGCAGGTTCTCGACGATCTTGCCGTCCACCACGGCCACGCCCTTGCCTTCGGCCGCGGCGGACTGGAAGGCGTCGATCTGGCGGCGGGCCAGGTCAACCTCGGCTTCCGTCGGGGCGAAGGCTTCGTTGGCGATGGCAAGCTGGGCGGGGTGGATCAGCGTCTTGCCGTCAAAGCCCATGTCGCGGCCCTGTTCGCATTCCGCGCGGAGGCCATCGTCATCCTTGAAGGCATTGAAGACCCCGTCCACGATCACCTTGCCATAGGCCTTGGCCGCCAGCAGGCACAGGCCAAGGCCTGCCAGCATCGGCAGCCGGTCGGGGCGGAAGCGGCTGTTCAGTTCCTTGGCCAGGTCGTTGGTGCCCATCACCATCCCCTGAAGCCGGGGATGCGCGGCGATCTGCGGGGCGTTCAGCATCCCCAGCGGCGTTTCCATCATCGCCCACAGCGGCAGGTCAGGGATGATCGCGGCCACGCGGTCCAAATCGGCGCCGCTGTCCACCTTGGGGATCAGCACGGCATCCGCGCCGTCCAGACCGGCGCAGAAACGGGCGTCGTCCTGCCCCCATTCCGTGGCCAGCCCGTTGATCCGGACGATCCGAGCGCGGGGGCCATAGTCATTGGCCAGGGCCGCAGCCAGGGCATTGCGCGCGGCAGGCTTTTCGGCGGGCGCGACCGCATCCTCAAGATCGAAGATGATTGCATCGGCGGGGAGCCCCTGGGCCTTTTCCATCGCCCGCGCATTGGCTGCCGGGATATACAGAACCGAACGGTAGGGCCGCGCCATCAGATCCTCCTCGCAACAATCTTGCGTGACGCTGCCCTGCGGCGTCAGATTTGGCAAGCGCAATTTTGCTGCGCTGCGGCATCAGGCCAGGGCTTGCCAGACCAGCCGCAATGACACCACCAGCAACCCCCAGGTGATGAGCTTGTAGAACAGCGCCTCGGGGATGATGCGGACCAGCCGCAGCCCGGCCCAGACCGAGATCAGGGCGACCGGAGTCAGCACCGCCGCCGCCTTGAGGTTCGCAACCGACAACTGCCCAAGCGCGGCATAGGGGATCAGCTTGACCCAGTTGCAGATGGCAAAGAACCAGGTCGTCGTGCCCGCATAGATCACGGGCGACAGGCGCAGCGGCTGGACATAGACCTGCCAGGGCGGCGCGCCCGAATGGCTGACAAAGCTGGTATAGCCCGCAATGCCGCCCCAGACACTGCCCTTGGCGGCGGATGGCTCCCGCGCGGCACCTGCCAGTTGTGGCCGGATCAGCGCGTTCAGGGCGAATACCACCCCGATCAGCCCGACGATCAGCGTAACCCCCCAGATCGGCACCAGATGCGCGCCCGCCCAGCCAAGTCCGATGCCCGCCACCGCCCCCGGCAAGGCCGTGGCCAGAACCCTCAGGTCGAAGTTGCGGCGGAACGCGATCAGCCCGCCCACGTCCGAGGCGACATAGACCGGCAGCATCAGTCCCGCCGCCTGCACCGGCGACATGACCAGCGACAGCAGCGGCACTGCAAGCATCGCCACCATCGCCAGCCCGCCCTTGGCCAGCCCCACGGAGATCGAGGCCAGCACCGCAAGCACCCATCCCCCGACCGTCAGTTCCAGCATCGCCACCCCCGTCCGCGCCGGCCAGGAATGCGCGCCCGGATGGTGAATGACAAGTGTCAGCGCCAACAGTGGCGCGCGGCAGTGGCGCGGGCTTGCGATTCGTTTCACGACCCCGTAACCAACCCGGCAACAATCATCCATGACACCCGGAGGTTATCCATGGCCCGACCCAAAATCGCACTGATCGGTGCGGGGCAGATCGGCGGCACGCTGGCGCATCTGGCCGCGATGAAGGAACTGGGCGACGTCGTCCTGTTCGACATTGCCGAAGGCACGCCCCAGGGCAAGGCATTGGACATCGCCGAATCCGGCCCGTCCGAAGGCTTCGACGCGGTCCTAAAAGGCACCAACGATTATGCCGACATCGCGGGCGCGGATGTCTGCATCGTCACCGCCGGCGTCCCGCGCAAGCCGGGGATGAGCCGCGACGACCTTCTGGGCATCAACCTCAAGGTCATGAAGTCCGTGGGCGAAGGCATTGCCAAGCACGCGCCCGACGCCTTCGTGATCTGCATCACCAACCCGCTGGACGCGATGGTCTGGGCGCTGCGCGAGTTTTCGGGCCTGCCGCGCGAAAAGGTCTGCGGCATGGCCGGCGTGCTGGATTCCGCGCGCTTCCGCCACTTCCTGTCGCTGGAATTCGGCGTGTCGATGAAGGACGTCACCGCCTTCGTCCTGGGCGGCCACGGCGACACGATGGTTCCGCTGACCCGCTATTCGACCGTCGCTGGCATCCCCCTGCCCGACTTGGTCAAGATGGGCTGGACCACGCAGGAAAAACTGGACGCCATCGTGCAGCGCACCCGTGACGGCGGCGCCGAGATCGTCGGCCTGCTGAAAACCGGCAGCGCCTTCTATGCGCCCGCGACCTCGGCAATCGAGATGGCGGAAGCATACCTGAAGGACCAGAAGCGCGTCCTGCCCTGCGCGGCCTATGTGGACGGCGCCTATGGCCTGGACGGCATGTATGTGGGCGTGCCCACCGTGATCGGCGCGGGCGGCGTGGAAAAGGTGATCGACATCACCCTGGACGGCGACGAACAGGCGATGTTCACCAAGTCCGTCGATGCGGTGAAGGGCCTGGTCGAGGCTTGCAAGGGCATCGACGGCTCGCTGGCCTGACCTGTCCCGCAGATCGGGCAAGGCGCGTCCCCTGGGGCGCGCCTTTGCATTTGATGATGTTCATCTTTCCGGTTCCGTCGTAGCATTTCTGCATCCAGTGAACCGGAGGCGACCATGACCAGAACCGTCCTGCCTGCTGCCCTTTTCTCGGCCCTGCTGATCGGCGCCTGTTCCGCGCCGCCCTCCAGCCCCCGCCCGACCGACCAGTTGCCCTTCATGGGCTCATGGGACTGCGGCGCCACCACCATGACCTTCACGCCCGAAGCCTATCTGCCCGCGAACGAGGCCTCGCCCATCCGCATCACCGGGTTCTCGACCCAGAACCGGGTCACGACCATGACCCTGGCGGATGGAGCCGTGATCCAGGTGCAGTGGCAGAACGACAATCAGATGACCTTTACCTCGCAGACGACCGGAGACAGCTTCGACTGCGCCCGCGTCGCAGGCTAGATCAGCAGGCGAATCCTGGGATACGGGCCTTTGTGATCACGGGATTTCCAGCCGTGATCACAATAGGCGACTTCTTGCGGCTTTCCTGCATTTTAGGGGAAAACCGTTTCCCGGCCCGCCTTTGATGTGGCAAGACCCCCGCAAATCTGTCGAACCGAAAAAGGGGGTCAGGATGAATATCCACGAATACCAGGCCAAGGCGCTGCTGCGTCAATACGGCGCGCCGGTCAGCGACGGCCGGATCGTGATGAAGGCCGACGAAGCCAAGACCTGCGCAAGCGAAATGGACGGCCCCCTGTGGGTGGTCAAGGCCCAGATCCATGCGGGCGGTCGCGGCAAGGGCAGCTTCAAGGAAGCCGAAGCCGGTGAAAAAGGCGGCGTCCGCCTGGCCAAGTCGGTCGAGGAAGCCGAGGAACTGACCCGCCAGATGCTGGGCCGCACCCTTGTGACCCACCAGACCGGCCCCGCCGGCAAGCAGGTCAACCGCATCTATATCGAAGACGGCAGCGACATCGCACGCGAGCTGTATCTGGCGCTGCTGGTGGATCGCCAGACGTCACGCGTCAGCTTCGTCGCCTCGACCGAAGGCGGCATGGATATCGAGGAAGTGGCCGCCCACACCCCGGAAAAGATCGTCAGCTTCTCCGTCGATCCGGCATCCGGCCTGTCGGACTTCCACGGCCGCCGCGTGGCCTTCGCCCTGGGCCTGGAAGGCGCGCAGGTCAAGCAATGCGTGGCCCTGATCAAGAACCTGTATCGCATGTTCATCGAGAAGGACATGGAGATGCTGGAGATCAACCCGCTGATCGTCACCCCCGAAGGCCAGATCAAGTGCCTGGATGCGAAGATGGGCTTCGACAACAACGCCCTCTACCGCCAGTCCGACATCATGGCGCTGCGCGACGAGACCGAGGAAGACAGCAAGGAACTGGCTGCATCCAAGTTCGACCTGAACTACATCGCGCTTGAGGGCGAGATCGGCTGCATGGTGAACGGCGCGGGCCTGGCGATGGCCACGATGGACATCATCAAGCTGTACGGCGCGGAACCGGCGAACTTCCTGGACGTGGGCGGCGGCGCGACCAAGGAGAAGGTGACCGAGGCGTTCAAGATCATCACCTCGGATCCGAACGTCAAAGGCATCCTGGTCAACATCTTCGGCGGCATCATGCGCTGCGACATCATCGCGGAAGGCATCATCGCCGCCGTGAAGGAAGTCGGCCTGCAGGTTCCGCTGGTCGTGCGCTTGGAAGGCACCAATGTCGAATTGGGCAAGGAAATCATTGCGAAGTCCGGCCTGAACGTGATCGCTGCCGACGACCTGTCGGATGCGGCGGAAAAGATCGTGAAAGCGGTGAAGGGATAAGAAACGATGGCCGTTCTCGTTAACAAAGACACCAAAGTCATCTGCCAGGGGATCACCGGATCCCAGGGCACCTTCCACACCGAACAGGCGATCGCTTACGGCACGCAGATGGTCGGCGGCGTGACGCCCGGCAAGGGCGGCAGCGAACACCTGGGCCTGCCAGTCTTCAACAGCGTGCATGAAGCCGTGGCCAAGACGGGCGCCACCGCATCCGCGATCTACGTCCCGCCCCCCTTCGCCGCGGATTCGATCCTGGAGGCCATCGACGCGCAGGTCCCGCTGATCGTCTGCATCACCGAAGGCATTCCGGTGCTGGACATGATGCGCGTGAAACGTGCCCTGCAAGGTTCGCAGTCACGCCTGATCGGGCCGAACTGCCCCGGCATCATGACGCCCGACGAATGCAAGATCGGCATCATGCCGGGGTCCATTTTCCGCCGCGGCAGCGTCGGCGTCGTGTCGCGTTCGGGCACCTTGACCTATGAGGCCGTGAAGCAGACCTCGGACGTGGGCCTGGGCCAGTCGAGCGCGGTCGGCATCGGCGGCGACCCCATCAAGGGGATGGAGCATATCGACGTGCTGCAGATGTTCCTGGACGACCCCGAGACCGAGTCGATCATCATGATCGGCGAGATCGGCGGTTCGGCCGAGGAAGAGGCGGCCGAGTTCCTGGCCGACCAGAAGAAGAAGGGCAAGTGGAAGCCGACGGCAGGTTTCATCGCGGGCCGCACCGCACCTCCGGGCCGCCGCATGGGCCATGCCGGCGCGATCGTGTCCGGCGGCAAGGGCGATGCGGAATCGAAGATCGAGGCGATGAAGCGCGCCGGGATCATCGTGGCCGACAGCCCGGCCGGTCTGGGCGAGGCCGTCCTGAAGGCCATCAAGGGCTGAAACTGAACCCGCCCTGCGGGGCGGGCGTTCCCCCGGCACGATCACCTTTCGCGATCAAACACAGGAGACTGAAGATGAAGATGCTTTCGGCTACCATCATCGCCTCGACTGTTGTGCTGGGGGCCTGCGCGCCCGAGCCTGTCACCCGCGTCGAAACCGCCGTCACGGTTGACCAGGCCTCGACCGAGGCGCTTGGCGCGGCGACCGGCCTTCCGGCCGACGCGGTTCTGGGCGTGACCCGGACGGACAACCAGTATGTCGTCTTCTACCGCGACGAAGCCGTAACCGCCGAACAACTGGCGGCCGCGCCACGGACGATCTGCGCGAACACCGCATCGACCGTGTTCAGCGCCCAGGCGGTGGACACGACCGCGCCTCAGTTCGGGACCGGCGTTCAGCGGATGACCGTCACCTGTTCGTGACGGATTTGAAAAGCCGTGCTCCCGACTTAAGTATGGGGGCACTGGCAGGACCAGGGGGATGATGTGGACGACCAGCCGCAATGCGGGGCAGCAATCGCGACAAGCCTGGCGCAAGCCTGGGCCGGCGGATGTCTTGCGCCCGTGTCACTGGCCGCACTTCTGGCGCTGACGGCCTGCGGTCGCGCACCTACCGACGACATCCTGCCCGGCGGCATTCCCGCCATCACGAACCTGCACCAGGCCAGCACTCTGCCCCCCGAAGCGGTCCGCACGGTCGCCCGGCGCGATTTTGGCTGGCGGCTGATCTATCACCCCGCCCGCGCGCCTGCCGGTGCCGACCAGGGCGCGGCCCGTGCGCTGTGCGGTCTGGAACGCCGCGCAGTGGCGCGGATCGAACGCATTCCGCGAGTGGATCCCTATGTCGATCCCGGCGCGGCCATCATCGACGTTTATTGTGCCTGAGGCGGTCATGACATCCAGAACTCCAGCAGCCAGTTTCCTGAACATGCCCCGCGTCCTGGCGCTTCTTGCGGTCTGTGGCCTGGCGGCCTGCATGCAGCCTGCGGCTGCCCCGGCCCCCCTCCCCGCGCCCGCAACCCCCGCCGCGCCGTCTGCGCCGCGTGTCGTGGTGCCGACGGTGCCCGTCGCGCCGCCAGTCGCGGCCCCCGCAGCCCCGGCCCTGCCGACCGGCCCGGTCGACGTGCGTTGCGCTCCGGCCCTCGCGGCTTCCACGATGCGGCGGGCGCGTGCCAGGGCCTCGTCGGCGTCCATCCCCCGCGCCCGGTACACGAGTGCCAGCTCGTTCT
>JAPSIP010000376.1 GCA_031178645.1 Paracoccus sp. (in: a-proteobacteria)
CGCGGCCGTTGAAGACCTCGATCACGTCGCCCGGCGACAGGCGCATGACGCCCCCCAGGTAATGCGCCTGGTCGCCGTCCAGCGGGACGGGTTGTCCCGCGCCCAGGGGGTGATCTATGAACAGCCTGATCCTTGCCATGGGGCCAGACGCTATGCAAAGCCGGACGGAAAGACCAGACGCCGTCGTCGACGCGCCGAAGGGCAACTGGGTGGACAGCGCCGCTCCCCCGGCCTGGAGACCCTGGCTGCGCCTGTCCCGCGCCGACCGGCCGATCGGCACCTGGCTTCTGCTGCTGCCCTGCTGGTGGGGGATCGGGCTGGCGATGATGGCCGACGCGCCCCGCTGGGTGGACCTGTGGATCGCGGTGGCCTGCGCGGTGGGCGCCCTGGTGATGCGCGGCGCGGGCTGCACCTGGAACGACATCACCGACCGCGACATCGACGACAAGGTGGCGCGAACCCGGTCGCGGCCCCTGCCCTCGGGCCAGGTGACGCTGCGGGGCGCGTATCTGTGGCTTGTGGCGCAATGCCTCGTGGGCTTCGTGATCCTGCTGACGCTGGACCCGGCGGCGATCTGGATGGGCGTGGCCTCGCTGGCGCTTGTGGCGATCTATCCCTTTGCCAAGCGTTTTACCTGGTGGCCGCAGGTCTTTCTGGGGCTGGCCTTCAACTGGGGGGTGATGCTGGCCTATGCGGCGCATATGGGGCGGCTGGATGCGGCGCCGGTGGTGGCCTGGGCTGCGGGCATTGCCTGGACGATCTTCTATGACACGATCTATGCCCACCAGGATGTGGAAGACGACGCCCTGATCGGCGTGAAATCCACCGCCCGCCTGTTCGGCGACAACAGCCCCCGCATCCTGGCGGGCTTTGCGGTGCTGACGGTGGCGCTGCTGGCGGTGGCGATCTTGCTTGCGGGTCGCGATCAGTTGATGGCCTGGCTGGGGCTGGCGGGTTTCGCCGGGCATCTGGCATGGCAGTTGAAGAATTTCCAGCCTGATCAGGGCAGTGCCTGCCTTCGCCTGTTCCGGTCCAACCGCGACGCGGGGCTGATCCTTGCGCTGTTTCTTGCCTTGGCCGGGCTGGTCTGATTGCGCGACGCCCCCGGCATCGCTACACCGCGCCTTCAGGAAACAGCCCAAGGTCATGCCCCATGGCGTCATCCCGCAGGCGTCTTGCCTCACCCTTTGCAACGATCCTGGCCCTGTCGCTGGCAGGTGGGGCCTGCTGGTTCGGGGCCGAATCCGCCGCCCGCTATCTCGAGGATCGGTCACGCCAGGATGTCGAGCAAGCCTTGTCGGACCGGGATTGGGTCCGGGTCACGACCGACGGGCTGCAGGTCCGCCTGACCGGCACCGCCCCGTCAGAACTCGACCGCTTCAGGGCCATGACCCAGGCGGGCAGCGCGGTCGATCCGGCCCGGGTGGTGGACGGCATGACCGTCGCCTCGGCCGAGGAAATGGCCCCGCCCGACTTCAAGATCGAACTGCTGCGCAATGACGAGGGGATTTCGCTGATCGGCCTTGTTCCCGCCTCGACCGACCGGCGGGCAGTGCTGCGCGCGCTGCAGACCGAAACCGCCGCGCCGCAGATCACCGACCTTCTGGAAACGGCGGATTATGCCGTGCCGCAGCATTGGGAGGCGGCGCTGCAATACGGGCTTCGCGCGGCGCAATTGGCGACGCGGGCCAAGATCTCGGTCCAGCCGGGCAGCGTCACCGTTGCCGCGATCGCCGACAGCCCCGAAGAAAAGGGGCGGCTGGAAACCGACCTGCGCCGCGGCCTGCCCGGGGGCGTGACGCTGGTCACCGACATATCCGCCCCCCGACCGGTCATCGCCCCCTTCACCCTGCGCTTCGTCAAGACCGCCGACGCCGCCCGGTTCGAAGCCTGCGCCGCCGATACTGAGGAAGGCCGCGACCGGATCGTGGCGGCCGCGCAGGCGGCG
>JAPSIP010000056.1 GCA_031178645.1 Paracoccus sp. (in: a-proteobacteria)
GATCGAGGCCGCGCCGCGCATCCTGGGCCGGGTCGCAGCAGCGGAAACCGCCGACATGATCCGTGCGCTGCATCTGGGGCATGGGGTCGAGATCCTGGAGGGCACCGGGATTTCCCATATCACCGGGACGGACCGGGCGACCGGGGTGGCGCTGAATGACGGGCGCGAGCTTTCTGCCGACCTGATCGTCATCGGCATTGGCGTGCTGCCGGAAACCGGCCTTGCCCAGACCGCCGGGCTTGTGCTGGACAACGGCATCGCGACCGACGCCATGGGCCGGACCTCGGACCCGGCGATCTGGGCTGCGGGCGATTGTGCCAGCTTTCCCTGGCAGGCCGAGCGCCTGCGGCTGGAAAGCGTCGGCAACGCCATCGACATGGCCGAGGCCGTGGCCGACAATATCCTGGGCGCGCACCGGCCCTATCACCCGAAGCCCTGGTTCTGGTCGGACCAATTCGATGCCAAGCTGCAGATCGCGGGCTTGGGCGCAGGCCATGACCATATCGTGACGCGGGCCGGGGATGGCCAGCATGGCGGGTCGGTCTGGTATTTCCGCCAGGGCCGCCTGATCGCCGTCGATGCGCTGAACGACGCCCGCGCCTACATGATCGGCAAGCGCCTGATCGAGGGGGGCCGCAGCCCCGACCCCGGCGTGATCGCCGCCACGCCAGATCTGAAAGCCCTGCTCGCATGACCCATCTTCTGTGCACAAATATCCTCTGGGGTGAGGCGCGCCCGGAAAAAGGTCCAGTGGACCTTTTTCAGCGGCGAACGCCTGCCGCTTGCGGCAGGCAGGGGGGGCGAAGCGCCCCCAGCCACCGCGGGACGCAAGCATGAGGATCGTCGGCGGCACATTGCGCGGGTTGAAGCTGGCGGATGTCGGCGCGGGCGACGCGGCGGCGCATCTGCGCCCCACCACCGACCGCGTGCGCGAATCGATCTTCAACCTGCTGGTCAACGGCACCCACGGCAACCCCATCCCAGGGGCGCGGGTCCTGGACCTGTTCGCGGGCACCGGCGCCTTGGGGCTCGAGGCGCTGTCGCGCGGCGCGTCCGCGGTGACCTTTGTCGAGGATGGCGCCAAGGCGCAAGCGCTGATCCGCAGCAACGTCGCCAAGGCCAGGGCCGAGGGTGCCGCGCAGCTTCTGCGCCAGGATGCCACGCGGCTGGGGGCCTGCCGCGACGGGGGCTATGGCCTGGTATTTCTCGACCCGCCCTATGCCAAGGGTCTGGGGGAACGCGCCATTGACGCGGCCCTGGCTGGCGGCTGGATCGGCCCCGGCGCGGTGGTGGTGTGGGAGGAAAGCCGTCCGCCGCTGGTGCCCGCGCCCTTGGTGCCCATCGACCAGCGGCGCTATGGCGACACGCTGGTGACGCTGGCACGGCTGCCCGCGGCCTGATGCGCCCCAGTGCCGGGGTTGTGACGAAAGACGCGCTTTCCCCCGCTGCGCCTTTGCGCCAACCTGCAAGCACCATTCGCGAAGGAGGTTTCCATGAGCAAATCCGTCCGCAGGGGCTTTGGCCTGTCCCCGATCCTGTTCGCCCTGGCTTTCGGAGCCTATGCCCAGGACACCGCGCATGATGGCCACGGCGGGCATGGCGCGGCCGACGATGCCGCCGCGCAGGCCTATCAGTCGGTGATGGAAAAGATGCATGGCGACATGGCGATGACGCCCTCGGGCGATGCCGATGTCGATTTCGTGCGCGGCATGATCCCGCACCACCAGGGCGCCATCGACATGGCCAAGGTGGTTCTGGAGCATGGCGACGATCCCGAAATCCGCCAGTTGGCCGAGGAGGTCATCGCCGCCCAGGAAGCCGAGATCCAGATGATGCGCGACTGGCTGGCCCAGAACGGCCAGGCCGAATAGGTCTCAGGCCGGCTCGGCCAACGCACGGGCGGCGGCATCCAGTCCGCCCGCCCCGTGCGGAATGCCAAGTGCCACCATGCCCGCCTGCATCGCGCCAAGCGCGGCCAGGATCATCCCGGCATTGGCATGGCCCATATGGGCGACGCGCAGCGCGTTTTCCGGCTGCTCGGCGCCCAGCCCCACGCCCAGCGTCACCCCGCAATGCGAGGCCGTCCAGGACCGCAGCCCCTCGGCGCCCGGCAGCAGCATCGCCGTGACCGAGGATGCCCGCGCCGCCGGATCGGCAACCGCTAGGCGGATGCCCGGATTGCCCTGGCCCCATTCGTCAGCCGCGGCCCAGGTCGCACGGGCAAGCGCCGCGTGCCGCGCCCAGACCGCAAAAAGGCCTTCCTCGTCCAGGATCATCCGCATCGCCTCGTCCAGGGCATAGATCTGCTGGACGGGCGGCGTGCCGCCCCAGAACCGCCACAGCGCCTCGGCGTTCGCGCGGGCGTGCCAGTCCCAATAGGGCGTGGTCAACTGCGTGCGCCCGCGCGCGGCGGCCTTTTCGGAAAACCACACGAAGCTGGTGCCGGGCGGGCACATCATGCCCTTCTGGCTGGCCGAGATCAGCACGTCCACGCCCCAGTCGTCCATCATCATCGGCGCGCAGCCCAGGGACGCGATGGCGTCCACCACCAGCAGCGCCGGGTGATCGCCCATCGCATCCTGCAGGGCGGGAATGTCGGCCATGACGCCGGTCGCGGTGTCGATCTGGCAGACCATGACGGCCTTGATCGCGCCGGCCTTGTCCTCGGCCAACCTGCGGGCCAGCATGTCGGGATCGGCGGGCAGGCTGCCGAAATCCAGCCGTTCCACCGCGACGCCCATCGCCTCCATCTGCTGGGCCCAGGACCGCCCGAAATGGCCCGAGGTCAGCGCAAGCGCCCGGTCGCCCGAGGTGAAGATATTGGCGCCTGCGGCCTCCCACGCCGCATGGCCGTTGCCGATATAGGGCGCAAGGTTCGCCTGCGTGCCCGCCAGCCGCTTCAACTGCGCCATGACGGCCAGGTTAAGCTCGGCCAGTTCGTCGCCATAGATGTCGGGCGAGGCGCGGTGGGTGGCGCGCAGAACCCGGTCGGGAACGGGCGAGGGGCCGGGAATGGCGATCACGGGGCGACCTGCGGCAAGGCTCATGGCTTCATCTGTCCTTCACATCCTGCAAAATCGCTAGTGCCCGCGCGCAGGAAGGTCAACGACTTCCGATCTCCCGGCCCGCCTTGCCGCGACGGGGCGGGTCGAGCTAAGGCTTTGTCAGCCCCAACTGGAACGAAAGGCGCCCCCGCCCGTGACATCAACGCCCGCCCCGCATCCAAGCGCCAGCCGCCTGTTGCGCCGCTTCTGGACCGATTACCTGCGCGTCCATCGCGGCAGCATGGCGGGCGCATTCGCCCTGATGACGGTCGAGGGGTCCACGCTGGCGCTGATATCCTGGATGCTGAAGCCGCTGTTCGACCGCGTCTTCGTGGGCAAGGAAGAAGGCGCGATCTGGTGGGTCGGCGGCGCGATCATGACCATCTTCGTGCTGCGCGCGGTGACGCTGATCGCCAGCCGGTCGCTTTTGTCCCGCATCTCGCTCGGCATCTCCACGACGATGCAGCGCGACCTGCTGGCCCATATCATGACGCTGGACGGGCGGTTCTTCCAGTTGAACCCCCCCGGCGCGATGATCGAGCGGATCCAGGGCGACACCATCGCCGTGCAAGGGGTCTGGGCCACGCTGATCACCAGTGCGACCCGCGACGCGATCTCGCTGGTGATGCTGTTCGCGGTGGCGGTCAACATTGATCCCACATGGACCTTGGCCGCGCTGATCGGTGCGCCGATCCTGATCCTGCCCGCTGCGATGGTGCAGCGATACATCCGCCGCAAGGTGCGCCAGAACCGGGCCAATGCCAGTGCCCGCGCGACACGGCTGGACGAGGTGATGCACGGCATCGTCTCGATCAAGCTGAACCGGGCCGAGGCCGACCAGACCCGCCGCTTCACCCAGATCGTCGGCCGCATCCGCCAGACCGAGGTAAAGGTCGCGGCCATGGGCAGCCTGGTTCCCGCCCTGACCGACATCGTCACCGGCATCGGCTTTGTCGCCGTCCTGGCTCTGGGCGGCCGCGAGGTGATGGAGGGCACGCGCAGCATCGGCGACTTCATGTCCTTCTTCACCGCCCTGGCCCTGGCCTTCCAGCCGATGCGCCGGCTTAGCGGGCTTGCGGGAACCTGGCAGACCGCCGCAGCCAGCCTGGAGCGCATCTACCAGGTCCTGGACACGCAGCCGCGCATCACCTCGGGAACGCGCGTTGAGGCGCCGGCCAGCACCGCGATCCGCTTCGAGGACGTCTGGCTGTCCTATGACGACAAGCCGGTCCTGCAAGGGCTGGATTTCCTGGCCGAGGCCGGGCAGACGACGGCGCTTGTAGGGCCGTCGGGGGCGGGAAAATCGACGGTCTTCAACCTGCTGACCCGGATGGTCGATCCCGAAAGGGGGCGCATCACGCTGGGCGGGGTGCCGATCAGCGATCTGGATCTTTCGACCTTGCGCGACCAGTTCTCGACGGTTGCGCAGGAATCCGCGCTGTTCGACGAAACCCTGCGCGACAACATCCTGATGGGCCGCCCCGGCTCGGACGAGGCGGCGCTGCGGCGGGCGATGGAGGCCGCCCATGTCAGCGACTTCGTCGATGCCCTGCCTGCCGGGCTGGACAGTCCCGCAGGCCCGCGCGGGTCGGCCCTGTCGGGCGGGCAGCGCCAACGCATCGGCATCGCCCGCGCGATCCTGCGCGATGCGCCCGTGCTGCTGCTGGACGAGGCCACAAGCGCCCTGGACACCGCCAGCGAAAGGCTGGTGCAAGAGGCACTGGAAACCCTGTCCGAAGGCCGCACCACGGTTGTGATCGCGCACCGCCTGTCCACCATTCGCAACGCCGACAAGATCGTGGTGATGGAACAGGGCAGGGTTGTCGAGGAAGGCAGCCATGCCCAGTTGATGGCCCGGGGCGGCGCCTATGCCCGCCTTGTCGCCCTGCAATTCGGAGAAGACCAATGACCCGCCAGATCATCCGCATCACCGGGGACGACCGCGTTTCCTTTCTGCAAGGGCTGGTCACCAATGACGTGACCTGCGCACCTTGCTGGGCCGCGCTGCTGACGCCGCAGGGTAAGTATCTGGCCGATTTCCTGATCGTGCCGGACGGTGACGCGCTGCTGGTCGATGTGGACGCCCGTCTGGGCGATGACCTGGTGCGCCGCCTGACGATGTACAAGCTGCGATCCAAGGTCGGGATCGAGGTCACGGATATGTCCGTCGCCCGCGGCGCCGGGCCTGCGCCGGATGGGGCAATCGCCGATCCCCGGCACCCCGCGCTTGGCTGGCGGCTTTATGGCGGGGCGGGTGACGACGGCACGGACTTCGACGCCATCCGGGTCGAACATATCATCCCCGAAACCCTGGTCGAACTGATCCCTAACGAGACCTTCATCCTGGAAGCCGGGTTCGAGCGGCTGCACGGCGTCGATTTCCGCAAGGGCTGCTATGTCGGGCAAGAGGTCACGGCCCGGATGAAGCACAAGACCGAACTGCGCAAGGGCCTGACCCGGCTGCGGATCGAGGGCGAGGCCCCCGTCGGCACCACCATCATGGCAGACGGGAAAGAGGTCGGCACCCTTTTCACCCAGTCCGGCGGCCGCGCCCTTGCGCATGTGCGCTTTGACCGGATCGGCAACGACATGCAGGCGGGCCAAGCGCGGCTGTTGGCGGATTAATCCAGCTTGCGGATCGGGTCGCCCAAGGCGATCTCTCCGTCCCGCTCGATCGAACACAGGATCCCGCGCAGGCGCAGTTCGGGATGGCCGGCGGCGGTGATCCAGTCCTTGGCGGCCTGGCCATAGCGGGCTTTCCATTTCACGCAGCCGTCGTTGAACACGTCCGACACCCGCAGAACGGCCGTCCCGGCCTGCAGCAGCAGACCCACCGGCAGGTTGGCATGGCTGGTGTCCAGGTCGCAGATGATCGTGTCGCCGGGATGGGGCGTGGCGGTCCGGTCCAGCCAGACGGCATCCATCACCCGGCGTGAAAGGATCGAGACCTGAATGCGCGGATCGGGCGATCCGTCCGCCAGCCGCATCCAGGGGGCCTTGCGCCAGCGTTCGCCGGGAATGCCATCGGCCCGCGTCATCACCAAGCGGTCGGGAAAGGTCCGCTGGTTGAAGCCGGGGCGGAAGCACAGGATCTGGGCCGCGGCATCGTCCCTGGGCGCGGACAGGATGTAGGGCAGGGCGCGGGCCAGATCCTCGGCGGTGGCGTGATGCGGCGTCATGTCGGGAACCCGGGGCAAGGAAAAGCGCCCCGAACTGGCCGGGGCGCCTGGTCTGGAACGGCCTTCAGGCGCGTTCGCTGTATTCGAAGACCTCGGTGTTCACGATGATCTTCTCGCCCTCGCCCACGAAGGGCGGGATCATGATGCGCACGCCGTTGTCCAGGATCGCGGGCTTGTAGCTGTTGGCGGCGGTCTGGCCCTTCACGACGGGTTCGGTTTCCGTCACGGTGCAGGTGACCTTTTGCGGGATCGAGACCGACAGGGCTTCCTCGCCGTAATATTCGATGGTGGCGGTCATGCCGTCCTGCAGGAAGGGGCGGCGGTCGCCCAGCAGGTCGGAGTCCAGTTCGGTCTGTTCAAAGGTCTCGCTGTCCATGAAGACCAGCTTGCCGTCGGATTCATACAGGAACTGCTGGTCCTTCTGTTCCAGCCGGACCTGTTCGACCTTGTCTTCGCTGCGGAAACGCTCGTTCAGCTTGCGGCCGTCGCGCAGGTTCTTCAACTCGACCTGGGCGAAGGCGCCGCCTTTTCCGGGCTTCACGTGGCTGACCTTCACGGCGGCCCACAGGCCTCCGTCATGCTCCAGCACATTGCCGGGGCGGATTTCATTGCCGTTGATCTTGGGCATGGAATGCTCTTTGCGGTTCGGGAAAATCGGGCCGTCCGTGTTGAACGGCGCTGTGGCGCCCCTATATCGACACCTTCCGAGGGAGGCAACCAAAACGCCTTTGCGGTGTTGTCAAGGCGCGGACCCGCGCCGGAAGGTGCCGATCGCATGGTGTAATTGCAGATTTCACCTGTTTTTTACGCGACATGCATTATGTGCATGGGAGATATGCGGCCGGAGGAATATCGAATCGGCGTCGTTCCGCGTTAAGCAGCGGCACCGTCAGAGAAACGGAAACAATAACGATGGGCTGGCATGATGCCTCCCACATGGCTGCCTTGCCCTTGCAGCCCAGAAGATGGACGAACGGTATGCGCGATTTTGTCGACGGATCGGCTTTCAATTTCGAACAGGGCCAGCGGGCCCGCAAGCTTTTTGCCGCGGTCGTTCTGGCCGCGCTTGATGATGCGATTGCAGATGACAAGAAATATGGCAACGGCCCGGAACAGATCGCCCGCTGGGCGCGGTCGCGCGACGGTCGCGAAGTGCTGTCCTGCGCAGGCATTGACCCGAACGAACGCGTGGTGAAGGGCCTGATGGAATTCGTGTCCAAGGGCGTGCGCACCTCGGTCGCGCTGTCGCGCGAGGAAAGCGAACGCCGCATGGCCGCCGAGGCCGAGGAAGCCGAAGCCGCCTGATCCCCGGCCCCCGCACTGGAAGCAAGCCGTCCGTCCGGGCGGCTTTTTTCTTTGCGCTAAAGCCGCGTGATGATGCGTTCGCCGTAGAAGCGGTCCACATCCGCCGCGTGGCACAGTTCCGTCGCGGGCGTCATGACGGCGGCCGAGGCTGCGGCCGCGCCCAGGGCCAGTGCTTCCTCGACCGGCCAGTCACGCGCCATCGCCAGCACGAAGCCCGCGACAAAGCTGTCGCCTGCGCCCACCGCGCTGACCACCTTGACCCGCGCCGCCGCCGCGTGCCAAGCGCCATCCGGCCCGGCGATGACGGACCCGTCCGCCCCCCGCGCCACGATCACCGACCGCGCCGCGCCGTCCTTGACCAGACCCGCCGCAAAAGCGGCGCTGTCGGCGCGCGAAGGCAGGGGACGGCCCGCCAGATCCTCGGCCTCGTGGCTGTCCATCCGCAGCACGTCCACGGGCGTCGAGGATCCGGCCAGCACCCGCAGCGCCTCGCCCGAGGTATCGACCAGCAGCCTTGCGCCGCTGTTCTTCAGCCGTACGGTCAACATCTGCTCGAACCCCGCAGGGACGCCAGGCGGGTTCGATCCCGACACGACGACCCAGCCGCCCGCAGGCGCGCCCTCGGCAATGGCCTGGGTCATGTCGGCGACATGGGCCTTGTGCCATTCCGGGCCGGGCAGGACGAAGCGGTACTGCCCGCCGGTCGCGCGGTCGGTGACGGCCAGCGACTGGCGCGTCTCTCCGGGGGCGGTCAGGCGCACGACGGACAGCCCGTCGGCCTTCAGCATATCGCCGATGCGGGTGCCGGTGGCGCCGCCAAGCGCGACCATCGCGGTGGACTGCCCGCCCATGTGCTTGATCGCCCGGCTGACATTGATGCCGCCGCCGCCGGGATCGGCCACCGGCTTGTCGCAGCGCAGCTTCAATTCGGGGCGCACCTCGTCCGCGGCGGTGGACAGGTCAAGCGCCGGGTTCAGCGTGACCGTCAGGATCGGCGCCTGTGCCCGCCCGCTCATTCCCACCACCTGTCGATGCTGGCGATGTCGTCGTCGGACCAGCCGAAATGATGCGCCATTTCGTGCGTGACGATATGGGCCACCAGTTCGCCAAGCGTGACATTCCCGCGCGAGGCCCATTCGTCCAGCAGCGGGCGGCGATACAGCCAGACAATGTCGGGCTGGCCCGGCTGGTCGGATACCGACTTTTCCGTCAGGGGGATGCCGTCATAGATGCCGGTCAGTTCGAACGGATCGTCGATCTGCAATTC
>JAPSIP010000377.1 GCA_031178645.1 Paracoccus sp. (in: a-proteobacteria)
CGCGGGCGGAGTCCCGTCGCGGTTCCCTGCCCGGGCGAGGACGGCTTCCGCCCGTCGCCGGCGGCACTGGAGGCTTCGATCACCCCGCGCACCAGATAGCTGCTGCTCAATTCCCCGTCCAATCCGACCGGGGCCGCCTATTCCGAACAGGATTATCGGGCGTCGCTAGAGGTTCTGCATCGCCACCCGCATGTCTGGCTGATGGTCGACGACATGTACGAACATCTTGTCTATGACGGGTTCCGCTTCGTGACGCCGCTGGCGCTCGACCCCTCGCTGAAGGACCGCTGCCTGACGATCAACGGGGTGTCCAAGGCCTATGCCATGACCGGATGGCGCTTGGATATGCCGGCGGACCTGCTTGCCTGATCGCGGGAATGGCGGTGGTGCAAAGCCAGGCGACATCCTGCCTCTGCTCGGTGACGCAGGCCGCGGCCATCGCGGCACTGGACGGGCCGCAGGACTTTCTTGCCGCCCGGCGCGACAGTTTCGCGGCCCGGCGCGACCTGGTGGTCGACGCCCTGAACCGGATCGACGGCATCCAATGCCGCCGCCCCGAAGGCGCGTTCTATGCCTTTGCAAGCTGCGCGGGTGTCTTGGGCCGCACCACGCCAGGGGGCAGGGTGCTGGAAAGCGACCGCGATTTCTGTGCCTGGCTGCTGGATGAGGTTAATGTGGCCGTTGTGCCCGGCTCAGCCTTTGGCCTTTCGCCCTATTTCCGCATTTCCTATGCGACCTCGGCGGCCGAGCTTACCGAAGCCATGACCCGCATGGGTGAGGCCTGCGACCGCCTGACATAGGCCCGCCCGTCAGACCGGCAGCGCGGTCTGGTGCTTGATGCGCCTGAGAACGAATTTCGACGACGAGTTCGCGATGGCGTCGTGGTTCAGGATGCCCTGCATCAGCACCTTTTCGTAATCCGCCATGTCGCAGGCGACGATGTGCAGAAGGTAGTCCCAGTCGCCGCTGATGGAATAGCAGGCCACGACATCTTCTTGCGCGGCAATGAAAGCCTCGAAGGCGGCGCGGTTGGCGCGGTTCTGCGATTTCATGCGGATCTCGCAGAAGACATCGAGGCCGCGCCCCAAGGCCGCCGGATCGACAAGCCGCACGGCCGGACCCAACACGCCGGCTTCTTGCATGGCCTTGACCCGGCGCCAGCACGACGCGGCGGATGACCCCACCCGCTGTGCCAGATCCTGGTTCGACAGGCCCGCGTCCTGTTGAAGTTCCTGCAGGATCCTGCGGTCGATCGAGTCCAGTTGATATGCTTGGTTCATCGACAGCCCCGATGTGAAACAGCCGGATCAGCAATTTGCCTATCTGCGCCCCTTTTGAAACCCATTTTCGCCTTTCCTGCGCGATAATCATCCGAATGATCCAAGGGGGGAAGCCATGGCCAGACAACAAGCCGCCGCAGTGTTCCGGAACGCGCCGGACGTGGATGTCGATTGGACGATGGTCCTGCGGCACATGGCGCTGAGCCGTGCATTGGACGAGATGGAGGAAACCCGCCTCGTTCCCGAAAAGAAGGTGCTCTACCAGTTCTCGGCGCGCGGGCACGACATGGCGCAGATCCTGCTGGGGATGCAGTTGACCGAACGCCACGACGCGGTCTGCGGCTATTACCGGTCACGGCCGCTGCTGCTGGCGCTTGGCGTGGATCCGGTCGATGCCCTTGGCTCGGCCATGGGCCGCGCGGGGGGCTATTCGGACGGTCGCGATATCGGCGTGGTCTTCAACTACCCCAACCGCAACGGCGCCACCGCCCTGCCGATGTGCGGCGGCGTGGGGGCGCAGTACACGCCCACGGCGGGCTGGGCGCAGGCGCTTGAATACCAGGCAAAGGTGCTGGGATCGGACGCGCATGGCCGTTCGATCGCGGTCGTGCTGGGGGGCGACGGATCGGTCGCGTCAAACGGCTTCTGGTCGGCGCTG
>JAPSIP010000057.1 GCA_031178645.1 Paracoccus sp. (in: a-proteobacteria)
GTTTATCCCAACGGCCATATCGCCAGCCATATCCTGGGCGGGTCGGGCTTTGGCAACGAAGGCGTCCACAGCGCCGAGGTGCTGGGCGTCGCCGGCGTGGAAAAGGCCTTCGACGGCTGGCTGCGCGATCCGGCGAACGAAGGCGCGCCGCTGGAATTGTCCATCGACCTGTCGGTCCAGTCGGCGATGGAACAGGTGCTCGCATCCGGCATGGAGGTGATGAGCGCGAAGGGCGCCACCGGCATCCTGATGGAGATCCAGTCGGGCGAAATCCTGGCAATGGCCAGCCTGCCCGATTTTGACCCGAACGACCGCCCGCGACCGCTGCTGAAGGGCGATCCGTCCGACAGTCCTCTGTTCAACCGCGCGGTGCAGGGGCAATACGAACTGGGATCGACCTTCAAGATCTTCCCGGTCGCGCAGGCGCTGGATTTGCAGATCATCAATCCCAACAGCGGCATCAACACCACGACGCCGATGCGGATCGGTAAATACCGGATCAACGATTTCTCGAACTATGGCCCGCAACTGTCGGCGACGGATGTGATCGTGAAATCCTCGAATGTGGGGACGGTCAGGATCGCCCAGATGATCGGCGTGGAGCGGCAAAAGGATTTCCTGCAAAAGCTGGGCTTCTTCGAACCCCTGCCGATCGAGATGGTCGAGGCGCCCACTGGCAAGCCGCTGGTCCCTACCCGCTGGCCCGCCGTGACCGCCGCCACCGTGTCCTTCGGCCACGGCCTTGCCGCAAGCCCGCTGCATCTGGCCGCGGCCTATGCCACCGTCGCCAATGGCGGCAAGAAGGTGACGCCCACGCTGATCCATGGCCGCACCCGCCCCGAGGGCGAGCAGATCCTGTCGGAGCGCGCCGCCGCCCGCGCGGTCGAGATGCTGCGCCAGGTGGTGACGCGCGGCACCGCCAAGCAGGCCGAGGTCGAGGGATACGAGGTCGCGGGCAAGACCGGCACCGCCGACAAGCCGCGCCCCTCGGGCGGCTATTACGACAACAAGGTGGTTTCGACCTTTGCGTCGGTCTTTCCGGCAAGTGCGCCTAAATACGTGATGATCGTGACGCTGGACGAACCGTCGGTCACTGGTCCCGGCGGGGAAAGCCGCACGGCGGGGGCTACCGCGGCACCGGTCGCATCCGCTATTATCCGCCGCCTTGCGCCGCTGGTCGGGCTTGAACCCGCGACGGACGAAATCCTGCCGGTCTTCGAGCCGCGTTTCGCCCCCCGTGTTGAATCGCAACCGGGCGATGAGCTAAAGGTCGTCGCAAATCAATGACGGGTAGGACTGTGGGGCAAGGCACGAAGACGCTGTCGCAGCTTGGGCTGCGGGCAAGGGACGGGCGCGACCCGGCCATCACCGGTTTGTCGCTGGACAGCCGCACGGTCAGGCCGGGCCACCTGTTCGCCGCCCTGCCGGGATCGGCGCTGCACGGGGCCGAGTTCATCCCCTATGCCGTGCGGATGGAGGCCGGGGCCGTCCTGACCGACCGCGCGGGTGCCGAGATGGCAGCCGAGGCCCTGTCCGGTTGGGACGGCGCGGTCGTCGTGGCCGAGGATCCGCGCGCCGCGCTTGCCGGTGCCGCCGCCCTCTGGTTCGAGGCGCAGCCCGACCATGTGGTGGCCGTCACCGGCACCTCGGGCAAGACCAGCGTCGCAAGCTTCACGCGCCAGATCTGGCAGCACCTGGGCCACAAGGCGATCAGCCTGGGCACGATGGGCGTGCAGGGCGATTATCAGGCCAAGCTGGCGCATACGACGCCCGACCCGCTGACCCTGCACCGCATCTTGGCCGAGGCTGCGGCGGCGGGCGTCACCCATACCGCGATGGAGGCATCGAGCCACGGCCTGGATCAGCGCCGCTTGGACGGCGTGCGGGTCGAGGCCGGGGCCTTCACCAATTTCAGCCAGGATCACCTGGATTACCACGCGGGCTTTGACGAATATTTCGCGGCCAAGGCCCTGCTGTTCAACCACATCCTGGAAGACGGCGCGGCAGCGGTCATCAACATCGACGGCGAACGCGGGCGGCAGATGCTGGACATCGCCACCGATCGCGGGCTGGCCGTCACGACCGTCGGCACGAACGAAAATGCGATGCTGCGGATCCTGGGCCAGCGGTATGACGCGACGGGGCAGGATCTGCGCTTTTCGCTGATGGGCCAGCCGCATCTGGTCCGCCTGCCGCTGATCGGCGGTTTCCAGGCCGAAAACGTGCTGGCGGCGATGGGGCTGGTGCTGGCGGCAGGCGATTCCGCCGAGGCCGTCCTGCGCGCGCTGCCCGAGCTTCAGACCGTGCGCGGCCGGATGCAGCTTGTGGCACAACGCGACAATGGCGCGACGGTCTTTGTCGATTATGCCCACAAACCCGGCGCGGTGGTGGCCGCGCTGCAATCGTTGCGCCCCCATGTCATGGGCCGCATCGTCTGCGTGATCGGCGCGGGCGGCGACCGCGACCGCGGCAAGCGACCCCTGATGGGCGAGGCCGCGCGCCAGTTCGCGGATGTGGTGATCGTCACCGACGACAACCCCCGCAACGAAGATCCCGCAGCGATCCGTGCCGCCGTCATGGAGGGCGCAGGCCCCGACGCCACCGAGGTCGGCGACCGGGCCGAGGCGATCCTGCGCGGCGTCGATGCGCTGCTGCCGGGCGATGCGCTGCTGATTTGCGGCAAGGGGCACGAGACCGGCCAGATCATCGGCAACGATGTTTATCCCTTCGACGATGCCGAACAGGCATCCGTCGCTGTTGCAGCACTGGACGGCAAGATATGAGCCTTTGGACAGCGAATGACGCCGCCGCCGCGACTGGCGGACGGGCGCAGGGCGATTGGGCGGCAACAGGGGTGTCCATCGACACCCGGACCATCCAGCCCGGCGACCTGTTCGTGGCGCTGACCGATGTGCGCGACGGGCATGATTTCGTGGCCCAGGCCCTGGACAAGGGCGCGGCTGCGGCCCTGGTCAGCCGGATCCCCGACGGGGTGGCGGCGAATGCGCCGCTGCTGATCGTGCCGGACGTGCTGGCGGCCTTGGAAGGGTTGGGCCGCGCCGGGCGCAAGCGCATGACCGGCAAGGTCGTGGCGATCACCGGCTCGGTCGGAAAGACCTCGACCAAGGACATGGCGCGCGTTGCCCTGACGGGGCAGGGGCGCATCCACGCGGCCGAGGCCAGCTACAACAACCACTGGGGCGTGCCGCTGACCCTGGCGCGGATGCCCCGCCACACCGACTTTGCCATTGTCGAGATCGGCATGAACCACCCGGGCGAGATCGCGCCCCTGTCGCGCCTCGCCCGCCCTCATGTTGCCATGATCACGACGGTCGCCGCCGCCCATCTGGAAGCCTTTGGCGCCATCGAGGGCATCGCGCGCGAGAAGGGATCCATCTTCGAAGGGTTGGAGCCTATCGGCCACGCCATCCTGCCCGAGGATCTGCCGGTCACGCAGATCCTGCGCGATTGCGCGGATGCCGCAGGCGCCTTGGTGATGGGTTTCGGGCGGGACGGGCAGGCGAAGCTGCTCCAGACCAGGACCGAGGACGGCGCCCTGAAATGCCGTGCCCGGATAGGCGGCGAGACGCTGGACTTCACCCTGCAGACCACCGGCAGCCATTTCGCGCTGAACGCGGTCGGCGTTCTGGCCGCGCTTGGGGCAGCCGGGGCGGACCTCAAGCAAGCGGCCCAACGCCTGGGCGACTGGCTGCCGCCCAAGGGGCGGGGTGCGGTCGAGGATCTGGCGGGCATCCGTCTCATCGACGACGCCTACAACGCCAATCCCACCTCGCTATCGGCGGGGCTTGCCACGCTGGCGGGACTGGAAGGTGGCCGCCGCGTCGCGATCCTGGGCGACATGCTGGAACTGGGCGAGGATGAAATCGCCATGCATCGCGGCATGGCCGACGACCCGGCGATGGACAAGGTGGACCTTGTCCACAGCGCCGGTCCCCGGATGCGTCACCTGCACGACGCGCTGCCCCCCGCCAAGCGCGGCGTCTGGGCAGAAGACGCCGCAGACTTGGCGGCGCGCGCAGCGGATCTGGTCGCGCCCGGCGATATTGTGCTGGTGAAAGGGTCCAAATCCTCGAGGATTTCGACAGTTGTTGACGCCTTGCGCCGGCCGGTGCAAAGCCCCACGCTTTGACTGCAAGGAAGTGACGAATGCTCTATTGGCTGAGCGGCCTTTCCGAAGGGGGCGACCTCTTCAACCTGTTTCGCTATATCACCTTTAGGGCGGGCGCGGCCTTCTTCACGGCGCTGATCTTCGGCTTCATCTTCGGGCGTCCACTGATCAACTATCTGCGCCGGGTGCAAAAGAAGGGCCAGCCGATCCGCGACGACGGTCCCGAAGGCCACTTCGTCAAGGCGGGGACGCCCACGATGGGCGGCATCCTGATCCTGTCGGCGCTGTTCTTTTCCACGCTTCTGTGGGCGCGGCTGGACAACGGCTATGTCTGGATCGTGCTGCTGGTGACGGCAGGCTATGCGGCGATCGGCTTTGCCGACGACTATGCCAAGGTCAGCAAGCAGAACACCAAGGGCGTCTCGGGCAAGGTGCGGATGGGCCTGGGACTGGCGCTTGCCCTTGTCGCCGCGGCTTGGGCGATGTGGCTGCACCCTGCGGGGCTGACGGGGCAACTTGCGCTGCCGGTCTTCAAGGACGCGCTGATCAACCTGTCGCTGGCCTTTGTCCCCTTCGGGATGCTGGTGATCGTGGGATCGGCCAATGCGGTGAACCTGACGGACGGGCTGGACGGGCTGGCGATCATGCCGGTGATGATCGCCGCAGGCACGCTGGGCGTCATCGCCTATACCGTGGGCCGGGTGGACTTTACCGAATACCTGGGCGTGCACCATGTTCCCGGCACGGGTGAGATCCTGATCTTCGTATCCGCGCTGATCGGCGGCGGACTTGGCTTCCTGTGGTACAACGCCCCTCCGGCGGCGGTCTTCATGGGCGACACCGGATCGTTGGCCCTGGGCGGCGCGCTTGGCGCCATCGCTGTCGTCACCAAGCACGAGATCGTCTTGGCCATCGTCGGCGGCCTGTTCGTGGTCGAGGCGCTGTCGGTCATCATCCAGGTCGCCTATTTCAAGCGCACCGGTCGCCGCGTCTTCCTGATGGCGCCGATCCACCACCATTTCGAGAAGAAGGGCTGGGGCGAGGCGCAGATCGTCATCCGCTTCTGGATCATCGCCCTGATCCTGGCGCTGATTGGGCTTGCGACGCTGAAGCTGCGCTGATCTTCATCTTGGCTTAAATATCCTCGGGGGTCCGGGGGCAGACAGCCCCCGGTTTGCTTGAAAGGTCGTGCTGATGATTCCGGTTCAAGGTGTCGAAGGACAAACCATTGCCGTTCTGGGCCTCGGCCGCTCCGGCAAGGCCACGGCTGCGGCCTTGGCCGCAGGCGGCGCGACAGTCATCGCCTGGGACGACGGCAATGACACGCGCAAGGCTGCGGCGGTCGAGGGCCTGACCATCACCGACCTGACGCGCGACGATGCCTGGACAGGCGTGGCCGCGCTGATCACCAGCCCCGGCATCCCGCATCTATATCCCAAGCCGCATTCGGTGATCGCCAAGGCCTATGCCCTGGGCGTGCCGGTCGACAACGACATTGGCCTGTTCTTCCGCAGCTATGCCACCGCCGATTGGGAGGGCTTCGACCGCGCCCCCCGCGTGATCGCCGTCACCGGGTCCAACGGCAAGTCCACTACGACCGCACTTATCCACCACATCTTGCAGGAAGCGGGCCGTCCGACCCAGATGGGGGGCAATATCGGCACCGGCGTCCTGTCGCTGGAACCCGCCATCGACGGAGAGGTCGTGGTGCTGGAGCTGTCCAGCTATCAGACCGAGCTGGCCCGCGCCTTGACCCCCGATGTCACGGTCTTCACCAACCTGTCGCCCGACCACCTGGACCGCCACGGCGGACCGGGCGGATACTTCGCGGCCAAGCGGCGGCTGTTTTCCGAAGGCGGTCCCGACCGGGCGGTGATCGGCATCGACGAGGTCGAGGGTCTCTATCTGGCGAACCAGTTGTCGATGGGACCGGCCGACGACCGGGTGATCCGGATTTCGGCCGGTCAGAAGCTGGATGGGACCGCTTGGTCGGTGTTCGCGCGCAAGGGATTCCTGAGTGAATACCGCAAGGGGCGGCAGGCGGCTTCCATCGACCTGCGAGAAGTCCGGGGCCTGCCCGGCGAGCACAACCATCAGAACGCCTGCGCCGCGTATGCCGCCTGCCGCGCCGTGGGTCTTGCCCCGCGAGAGATCGAGGCGGCCTTCCACAGCTTCGCGGGCCTGCCGCATCGCAGCCAGACCGTGGCCGAGATCGGCGGCGTCCGCTACGTGAACGATTCAAAGGCCACCAATGTCGATGCAGCGGCCAAGGCCCTGCAAGCCTTCGACCGGATCCGCTGGATCGCCGGGGGCCTTGGCAAGGAAGGCGGCATCGGCGCGCTTGCCCCCCATCTGGGTCGCGTGACGAAGGCCTATCTGATCGGCCATTCCGCCCGCGACTTCGGGCTCGAGATTGGCCAAACCCCTTACGAGATCGCCGAGACGATGGAGGCCGCCGTGGCCCGCGCCGCCGCCGAGGCCCAGCCGGGCGAAACCGTCCTGCTGGCCCCCGCTGCTGCCAGCTTCGACCAGTATCCGAACTTCGAAAAGCGTGGTGAGCATTTCACCGACCTGGTCAAGGCACTGGCGTTGCGCTGAAGTCGGCGGGGCAGGGGGCGCTCGCGCCCCCTCGGCCGCAGGCGGCCTTCACCCCCCGAGGATATTTCGGCACAGAAGATGGGGCTTCAGGACCAGCTTGGCTGACGCTTTTCCAGAAAGGCTGCCATGCCTTCGGCCGTATCGGGCAACAGGATGTTCTGGCACATCGTCGTCCCGGCCGTCGCATAGGCCTCCGTCAGCCCCAAGCGCAACTGGTCGTGGAAGGCGCGCTTGCCCAGCCGAATTGCCTGCGGAAGCTTGGCCGCGATGGTCGAGGCCAAACCCATTGCAGTTTCGGTCAACGCCTCGGGCGCGACAACGCGATTGACCAAGCCAACCTGATGCGCGCGGGCGGTGTCGATGAAGTCGCCCGTCACCAGCATCTCGAATGCGGCCTTGGGCGGGATCGCGCGGGTCAGCGCCACCATCGGGGTCGAGCAGAACAGGCCGATGTTGACGCCGTTCACCCCGAAGCGCGCGCCCTCGGCCGCGACGGCCATGTCGCAGGACGCGACTAATTGGCAACCGGCGGCAGTGGCAATGCCCTGAACCTCGGCGATGACCGGCTGGGGCAGGGCGGGGATCATCTGCATCATCCGGGCGCAACTGTCGAAAAGATCTGCGAAAGCCGCGCCCCCGCCGTCGGCAGCGTCACGGCCTGCCTGCATCTGGCGCAGGTCGTGACCCGCGCAGAAGGCCTTGCCGCTGGCGGCCAGCACGACCACCCGCACCTCGTCGTCCTGGGCAATGCTGTCCAGTTGGGCCGTCAGCGCCTCGATCATCTCGACCGACAGGGCGTTGTAATTGGCCGGGCTGTTCAGCACCAGGCGGGCGATGTGGTCCTTGTCCTGTCGCAGGATCAGGTTTGGCATCTTGATCTCCCTCGCTTCTTGGCGAAAGCCTATGCCGCGATGGGCAAGGGGGAAAGTATGGATATCGTGATGGACGGGCAGGCGCTGAATGCCTTTCTGGCGGCGGAGTTCCCGCAGGTCGCAGATGACTACAGGATCGAGACCGTCGGGGCCGAACGCCTGGTCGCGCGCCTGCGGGTGGGGGAACAGCACCTGCGCCCGGGCGGCACGGTGGGCGGGCCGTCGATCTTTGCCTTGGCCGACATTGCGATCTATTGCGCGATCCTGTCGCGGATCGGACCGGTGGCCTTGGCGGTAACGACGAATGCATCGGTCGATTTCATGCGCAAGCCTGCCGCCGGGCGCGACCTTCTGGCTGAATGCCGGATCTTGAAACTGGGCCGCAGCCTTGCCGTCGCAGAAGCCTTGGTCTTTTCCGAAGGCGCAGAGGATCCTGCGGCGCGCTGTTCCATGACCTATTCGATTCCGCCGAAAAGAACCTAAAACAGCGCCCTATGGTGTGGTATTCTGATACCTAAATCGCAAGTACCTGTTTGCAAAGGGAATAACCACCGCCTGTGTGCTTGACGGAATGGGCGAGATGGCGGATACACCGGCATCTCGGATTTTGACGACCCTGAAGGGACGAAAGATGAAAACCTATACCGCGAAACCGGCGGAGATCGAGAAGAAGTGGATCCTGATCGACGCCGAGGGTGTCGTTCTGGGCCGCCTCGCCACGATCGTCGCCAATCGCCTGCGCGGCAAGCACAAGCCGACCTTCACCCCCCACATGGACATGGGTGACAATGTCATCATCATCAACGCCGACAAGGTGCAGATGACGGGCAACAAGCGCGACGACAAGAAATACTACTGGCACACCGGCCACCCGGGGGGCATCAAGCACCGCACCGCCCGCCAGGTGCTGGAAGGCGCCCACCCCGAACGCGTGGTGATCAAGGCCGTCGAGCGCATGATCAGCCGCAACAAGCTGGGCAAGCAGCAGATGACCCATCTGCGCGTCTATGCCGGTACGGAACACCCGCACGAGGCGCAGCAGCCCGAAGTTCTGGACGTCAAGGTCCTGAACGCCAAGAACACCCGGAGCGCGTGATTATGGCCGAAGACATCAAGAGCCTCGACGATCTGAAATCC
>JAPSIP010000378.1 GCA_031178645.1 Paracoccus sp. (in: a-proteobacteria)
CCCGGCCTGCGCGCACGAAGTCATAGCACAGCGCCTCGGCCGCGCGCTTGCCTTCGTCATAGCAGGCGCGGGGGCCGGTGCAGTTCACATGGCCCACGTAATCCTCGGGCTGGGGATGGATCTCGGGGTCGCCGTAAACCTCGCTGGTCGAGGCCTGGAGGAAGCGCGCGCCTTGCATTTCTGCCAGGGTCAGCAGATGCAGCGTGCCCGCTACGTTGGTCATCATCGTATGGACCGGATCGGCCTGGTAATGCGGCGGCGAGGCGGGGCTGGCCAGGTTATAGACCCGGTCCAGCCGTTCGCCGATCTTGATAGGCTGCGACACGTCGTGGCGGATCAGGCGGAAGCCGTCATAGGCGCAAAGTGGCAGGATGTTGTCTTCCCGCCCGGTCAGGAAGCTGTCGAGGCAGATCACGCGGTGCCCCTGCTTCAGCAGCGTCTCGCAGAGATGAGAGCCGACAAAGCCCGCGCCGCCTGCCACAAGGATCGTCATCCGGTCCGATGTCGTCATGTCATCCTCCACTTGCGTTCAGGTCTCAATGGGGGCGGCCTCGATCGCCCCGATCATCTCGCGCGCGCGGGCGCGGCCGGTATGGCCCGCCAGCACCACCTGCCGGGCAGCCTGGCCCAGGCGGCGCGACTGCGCGGCATCCGTGGCCTGCAGGGCGCGGACCACGTCATCCGTGTCCCGCGCGATGGCGATGGCGCGGCCGTCCGCGAACAATTCGTCCAGGCCCGGCCAGTCGTCGCTGATGACCGGGACGCCGCAGGCCCCGGCCTCGAACAGGCGGACGCTGGGTGACCAGCCCATGCGGCGCATCGCCGCCCGCGTCACGTTCAGCGTGAAGCGTTGCGCGTTGTAGAAGGCGGGATGGTCAGCAGGGGGCAGATGCTCGATCCGGTCCACATTGGCGGGCCAGTCGATGTCGCCCGGATACTGCGGCCCGGCCACCACAAAGCGCATCTCGGGCAACAGGCGTGCAGGTTCCAGCAGCAGCGCGTTGAGCGTCGGCTGGCGGTCGGGGGAATAGGTGCCCAGATACCCCAGATCCCAGCGTTTCGGCAGGTCAAGCGCGGGATAAAGCGCATCGTCCACGGAACAATACAGCGCCTCGGCCCGCCGCGCGCCGCGCACATCGCGCAGATGCGTCAGCACCTTACCGCCCGAGAAGCTGAAATAGATGTCGAACAGCGGGATCTGCCGGGGGGCCAGATATTCGCAGGTGCCGTCGTCCAGGGCCTGCATCGTCACCGGCGTGTCGATGTCATAGAAGGTCAGCTGCCGCAGGCCCATCCCCGCCAGCCGGTCGATCAGCGCGATGCCGTCGGGGACATAGGATCCGACCATCACGCTGTCAGCCGCCCGCAGCCGGTCTCCAAATTCCGCCAGCATCGCCCCCACGTCGTCATAAAGGGCAAGCTCGCAGAAATCGGGTTCAGGCAGGTCGCGATGCGGCGCATACCAGGGGGTGTCGCGTTCCAGGAACAGCACGCGATGGCCTTCGGCGGCCAGGCCCTTGATCAGCGCCCGAAAGGTCGTCGCATGGCCGTTCCCCCAGGACGAGGAGAGCGACAGGCCCAGGATCACGATGTCCTTGCGGCGGCCGAGGCTTGCGATGTTCATTCCGCAGCCTCCATCCGCCCGGCATGGGCGCGGAACAGCGCATCGGCCTGTTCGGCGCGGTTGGCATAGGTGTGGTCGGCCAGCACGCGGGCAAGGGCGGCCCGGCCGATCCGCGCGGCGCGGTCGGGGCTGGTGCCGGCCAGCAGGTCGGCCACGTCCTGCCCGTCGCGGGCGACCAGCACCTCCTCGTCGGGTTTGAGGAACAGCTCGATCCCCTCCCACTGGTCGGTGATCAGGCAGGCGCCTGCGCCCGCCGCCTCGAAGACGCGGGTGGCGGGGGAAAAGCCGTTGGCGGCC
>JAPSIP010000058.1 GCA_031178645.1 Paracoccus sp. (in: a-proteobacteria)
CCGCCACCGTCTTCAGCGCGCCCGAGAAGAAGACCATCGCGTCATGCGCGGCCAGGGCCTCGAACTTGTTGGGGGCGGTGACGAAGGGCAGGTCGGTGATCCCGGCAATCTCCGCCGCAATGGCAATGTCCCAGCCCTTCTTGGTGTTCAGCCCGGTGCCGACGGCGGTGCCCCCTTGGGCGAGTTCATAGATGTCGGTCAGCGCCAGCTTGACCCGCTCGATGCCCTTGGCGACCTGATGGGCATAGCCGCCGAATTCCTGGCCCAGCGTCAGCGGCGTCGCGTCTTGGGTATGGGTGCGGCCGATCTTGATGATGTCCTTGAATTCATCTGACTTCGCGACCAGGGCCTTGTGCAGCTTTTCCAGGCCGGGGATCAGCGTGTCGCGGGCCACCATGCCGATGGCGACATGCATCGCGGTCGGGAAGGTGTCGTTGGACGACTGCCCCATGTTCACGTGGTCGTTCGGATGGACTGGTTTCTTGCTGCCCAGTTCACCGCCCAGGATCTCGATCGCGCGGTTTGAGATCACCTCGTTCGCGTTCATGTTCGACTGGGTGCCCGACCCGGTCTGCCAGACCACCAGCGGGAAGTTGTCGTCGAACTTGCCCTCGAAGACCTCGGTCGCAGCCTGTTCCATTGCCTTGCCGATGCCGGGGTCCAGATCACCGTTGGCCTGGTTGACGCGGGCGGCCGCCAGCTTGATCGCGCCAAGCGCGCGGATGATCGCGACCGGTTGGCGTTCCCAGCCGATGGGGAAGTTCTGGATCGAACGCTGCGTCTGCGCGCCCCAGTATTTCGAGGCGTCAACCTCGAGCGGGCCGAAGCTGTCGGTTTCGGTGCGGGTCTTGGTCATCGGAAGGCTCCCTCGCAATTTCGCGGGGTTCTATCCGGGGCGGGGCCGATAGGCAATCGGTATGCAACGGTATGCTGATGCTAGCGGGCGTCCAAAGCGGTGATGGCCGCGCGCAGGGGGTCGTCCTCGGCTTCAGGCAAGGGCAAGATAGGGCGCGGGGGCTGGGCCGTGGTCAGGCCCAGCAGGTTCGCGGCTCGGTGGACGGTGCGAAAGCTGCTGCGCGTCTTGAACAGGTCCCACAGGGGCGTAAGGGTTGCGTCGATTCGCCCGACCTCGGCCGCGTCACTATGTTGGGCCGCCCGCACCATCCGCAGCATCGGCGCGGGCCATAGCCCCGCCGCGACGCTGTAGAAGGCATCCGCCCCTGCCAGCATCGCGGGCGCGCAGCCCCAGTCGGCGCTGTAGCCTACGGAAAAGCCGTCGGGCAGGGCGGCGCGCAGTTCAGCGATCTGGCTTGCAAAATCGCCTGACGCGACCAGCGGCATCTTCACGGCCACAACAGTCGGCAGCGTCGCCAGCCGGGCCAGCAGCGCGGTCGAGAAGGTGAAATGCGTCGTGCCGGGGTTGTTGTAGATGCAGATCGGCAAGTCGCTGGCCGCGGCGATGGCCGCGAAGTGGTGAAAGACCTCATCCTCGGACAGCGGGGTATAGGACATGGGCGCGACCAGCAGCCCGGCGGCGCCGCTCCGGGCGGCGTGGCGGGCGAGGTCCACCGCCGTGTCGGTGCGCAGCGCGCCCACGCCCACGATGACCGGGACGCGGCTGCCCACCTCGGCCATTGCCGCCTCGGCCACCGCGCGACGCTGATCCGGGTCAAGATAGGCATAGCCGCCCGTGCTGCCCAGCACGCAGAGCGAGTCGGGCTGGCCGTCCGCGACGCGGCGCAGGATCCGCATCAGGTCCGGCAGGATGACCCGGCCGTCACTGTCGGCAGGCGTGATGGGGAATGCGGCAAGGCCCTTGAAGACGGTCATGATGAGATCCTGCCCTGATGACGGGCAGGAGGTCACAGATGGCAAGCCGTTGCAAGATCAGGCAAACAGCATCCCGTCCAGTTCGTTGCCGAAGTCATCGACGGCATGGCACCAGACCCGGAAGCCCGTCAGGGTATGGGTGCCGAAGGTGTTGATCAGGGGCACGTCGGCCGCGTCCAGGCCGCGCGCGACGACGACCCGGCCGATCCGCCGCTGGTTGTTGCGCGGATCGAAGGTCCACCACCTGCCGCCCAGAAAGACCTCGATCCAGGCCGCGAAATCCATCGGCGCGGCGACCGCAGGTACGCCGATATCGCCGACATAGCCGTTCACATAGCGGGCGGGGATGTTCAGCGCCCGCAGATAGGCCAGCGTCAGATGCGCGAAGTCGCGGCAGACCGCCACGCCGTCGCGCCGGGCGCTTGCGGCGGTGCGGAACTGCGAGGCCTGCTGATAGTCAAAGACCATGCTGCCGTTGACGTGATCCACGATATGCTGCACCCGGTTCCAGCCGGGCGCGACCTGGCCGAACAACTGCCAGGCCTCGTCGCTAACCAGATCCACCTCGACATAGCGCGAGGCGGTCAGATAGCCCAGCACCTCGGGCGGCAGGGCCTGGACCGGCCATTCGGCGGCGTTGACATCGGCCTCGTCCAAAGTGCCGGGGTCGGTCAGGGTGATGTCGCTGAAGATGGTGAAGATGCCCGCCGGCGCCACCATGCGCCGGCAGAGATTGCCGAAACGGTCGGCATAGCTGTGGACCGGGACCGAGGGGGTGGTTCTGGCATCCTCGGGGAAGACAAAGTCGCGGTGCCGCGCCTCTTCCGGTGTCGTGAGGGTGATCAGGGGCGTGTCCTGCGGCACCTCGATCGTCATCTCGTGCCCGATCCGGATGCGCATCAGGCGACCGTTGCGTCCATCGTGACCTCGGCGTTCAGCAGCTTCGAGATCGGGCAGCCAGCCTTGGCCTTCTGCGCCAGTTCCTCGATCTGCGCCTTGTCGCCGTCGCCCGAGATCTGGGTCACCAGATGCGCCTTGGTCACGGTAAACCCGTCGCCGTCCTTTTCCAGCGTGATCTTGGACGTGGTCTTGATGTCGATATTCCCGATGCCGGCCTCGGACAGCATGTTCGACAGCGCCATGCTGAAGCAGGCTGCATGGGCCGCGCCGACCAGTTCCTCGGGGTTTGTGCCGGGTTCGTCGCCGAAACGCTTGTTGAAGCCATAGGAAAGCTCATTCAGGGCGCCCGACTGGGTCGAGACTGTGCCGTTGCCATCCTTCAGCCCGCCCTGCCAAGTGGCCGATCCGCTGCGTGTGAACATCGCTTGTCCTCTCTGCGTTCATCCTTCGGCGAGCGGAACGCATGGAACGGGCAGAGGTTCGCGGCCCACGGAAATATCAGCGGCGGGGAAACAGCCGCTGGTGTTCGGCGATGGCAAAGCGGTCCGTCATGCCCGCCACGTAATCAAGGACGATGCGCGCGCAGGCGGTCTCGTCGCCTGCCTTGCGGGCAAGCTCGCTCCAATGGTCGGGCATCTGGCCGGGATCGTGCAGGAACAGCGGGAACAGGTCGTTCAGCATTGCCGTGACATTGGTCCGTTCCACCACCACGGAAGGCGCGCGATACATGCGCGTGAACAGGAAGGACTTGATTGCCTTGATGTTCTGGTAAAGCGGCTTGGAAAAGCGGATGATCGGCCCGTCCATGTCGCGGATTTCCTGCGCCGACTGCGGCTGCAAACCGGCCAGGCGGTTCTGGGCCACCGCGATCACGTCCTCGACCATGACGCCGAAGACGCGGCGCAGCGCCTCGTAGCGGCGGCGGGTTGGGTCAAGACCGGGATAAAGATGGTCGACCTCGGCAAAGGCGGGGCCGACGACCGGCAGTTCGGCCAGTTCATCTTCCGTGAACAACTCGGCCCGAAGTCCGTCGTGCAGGTCGTGGTGGTTGTAGGCGACGTCATCCGCAACGGCGGCCACCTGCGCCTCGGCACTGGCATTGGTGTGCAGTTCCAGATCCCAGTCGGCAGTCACCTCGGCCAGGGCATAGGGCAGGGGGCCGGTTACGGGGCCGTTGTGCTTGGCAATGCCTTCCAGGGCCTCCCACGTCAGGTTCAGCCCGTCGAAATCGGCGTAATGCCGTTCCAGCCGGGTAACGATCCGCAGGGCCTGGGCATTGTGGTCGAAGCCGCCATAGGGCTGCATCAGCGCCGCCAAGGCATCCTCGCCGGTATGGCCGAAGGGCGGGTGGCCAAGGTCATGGGCAAGCGCCACAGTTTCCGCCAGATCCGTGTTCAGGCCAAGCGCGCCGGCGATGGTGCGCGCAACCTGTGCGACCTCGACAGTGTGGGTCAGGCGGGTGCGGAAATAGTCGCCTCGATAGGCTTCTCCGTCATGTTCGACGAAGACCTGCGTCTTGTGCTTGAGGCGGCGGAAGGCCGAGGAATGGATGATCCGGTCCCGGTCGCGCTGCCAGGGGCTGCGGAAGGTGGACATGCGTTCCGGGTGCAGCCGCCCGCGGCTGTCTTCGGGGTGGCAGGCATAGGGCGCGATCGCACTGGACATCAGGGGGCAGGGCCTTCCTTGCAACAGGTGCGGTGGACCTTATATTTAGGCACTCAAGACGAAAACGGGAACGCCCCATGAACCTGCCGCCCAAAGTCACCGAACGCGCCTTTGCCCGCCTGGCCGAGATCAACGATTCGGGGGAAACCCGCCCTCTGCGCGTCGCAGTCGCAGGCGGCGGTTGTTCGGGTTTCCAGTACGACATCCGCCTGGACCAGGCCGAGGCCGACGATCTTGTGCTGGAAGGCGGGGGCCAGAGGGTTGTGGTCGATCCGGTGTCGCTGCCCTATCTGGCGGGGGCGACCATCGACTTTGCGGACGAGCTGATCGGCGCGCGCTTCGTGATCGAGAATCCCAACGCCTCGTCCAGTTGCGGCTGCGGCACGTCCTTCTCGATCTAGCCGCAAACCCGGCTGCGGGTGTCCAGGTCGATATCCAGCCTGCGCAGGCCGGGGGTCGGCAGGCGGTTGAAGTCGCTGCGCGGGAAGGTGTCGAAGTCGTCGCGCAGGTCCTGAAGGCCCGGCGCGGGCAAAAGGTTCAGCGCCTCGCGCTCTTTCTCGTCGCGCTCCTCGAGTTCAGTCGTCACCGTCAGGCCCTGACAGATGTCGAGTGATCCTGCCGAGGCGACGCGGACCTTTCCCTCGGTCTCGATCAGGCGGATGATGTAGCCGTGCTTGCGCGCGACCGAGGCGCCGAAGGTCATGGGCTCCTCGACCTCGGTCCATTCTGTGTCGGAACCGAACAGCGCATCCTCGCCCTGCCAGTCGGTGCCGTGGGCAAAGCGGACGACCCATGTTCCCGGCGGCACCAGCAGGCGGAAAAACTGCCCGCCGTGGATATAGCCCGCCATGACCGGATCGCCCCCCGTTTCCGGCGACAGGAACACCGCATAGTCCCGCCCCGGCAGGGTCTGCACGACCAGCGGAAGGGTCGCCGGCAACCCGCTGCTGTTCCACATCAGGCCCGCGCGCGGCCGATCCTGGGCCAGGGCGGGCAGGGCCAGGGTCATCATCAGCAGAATGGCGATCAGGCGGCGCATAGGGGGGAACGTATCTGCCCCGCCCCCGGTTGCCAATCGCGGGGCGGCGGATAAAGATGCGGCCATGAAAATCGCGACATTCAACATCAACGGCGTCAAGGCCCGGATCCAGGCGCTGACCGATTGGCTGGCCGGGTCGGGGGCCGATCTGGTCGTCCTGCAGGAAATCAAGTCGGTGGACGAGGGCTTTCCCCGCGCCCATTTCGAGGATCTGGGCTGGACCGTCGAAACCCACGGCCAGAAGGGCTTCAACGGCGTGGCGATCCTGTCCAAGCTGCCGCTTGAGGATGTGCAGCGCGGGCTGCCCGGCGACGACGCGGACGAACAGGCCCGCTATATCGAGGCAACGGTGGTCGGTTCCACCGCGGTGCGCATTGCGGGGCTGTACCTGCCCAACGGCAACCCGGCGCCGGGGCCGAAATACGACTACAAGCTGGCCTGGATGGAGCGTCTGCGCCTGCGCGCGGCGGAGCTTCTGGAAAGCGAGCTTCCGGTGGTGATGCTGGGCGATTTCAACATCATCCCCGAACCCCGCGATGCCGCCCGCCCGCAGGCATGGGTCGATGACGCGCTGTTCCTGCCCCAAAGCCGCGAGGCGTTCCGGCGGATCGTGAACCAGGGCTGGACCGATGCCGTCCGCATCCGCGACCCTTGGGCCACGCGCGGGCCGTTCACCTTCTGGGATTATCAGGCCGGGTCATGGTCGCGCGACGACGGCATCCGCATCGACCACCTGCTGCTGTCGCCGCAGGCCGCCGACCTTCTGGTAGAAACCGGCATCGACAAGGAAGCCCGCGCCGCCGAAAAGCCCAGTGACCATGTGCCCGTCTGGGTGCGGCTGGCCGCCTAAAGCACCAGGACGCCCGAATGCTTGGCCTTGTGTTCGGGTTCGACATGGATCGTGATCTGCGCGTCGTCCAGGCGCTTCTTCAGCGCGGCCTCGATCCGGTCGCAGATCGCATGGGCCTGGGCCACGGGCGTGTCCCCGTCCACGACAAGGTGAAAGTCGATAAAGGTCATGCGTCCCGCGTGGCGGGTGCGCAGGTCATGGGCCTCGATGGCGCCGTCCGCATGATCCGAGATGGTCGAACGGATGTCGCGCAACAGGTCGTCGGACACGGCCTTGTCCATCAGCCCGCCCAGGGATGCCGACATCACCTTCCAGCCCGACCACAGGATATTCACCGCCACCAGGGCCGCCAGGACCGGGTCCAGGATCGGGTGGCCAGAGGCGATGGCTAGTGCGACCCCCAGGATCACGCCCGCCGAGGTGATGACGTCGGACAGCAGGTGCTGGCCGTCGGCCACAAGGGCAGGGGATTTCAGCCGACGGCCCTGGCGGATCAGGACCATGCACCAGACCGCGTTGAGGCAGCCCGCAAAGCCATTCAGCAGCAGCCCGCTGACCGGGGCATCCAGCGGCTGCGGGTTGCGGATGCCCTGATAGGCTTCTTCAAGGATCAGCAGCGCGGCGACGATGATCATCACGCCTTCAAGCACGGCCGAAAGGAACTCGGCCTTGTGGTGCCCATAGGGGTGGCTGCGGTCGGCGGGGCGCTGCGCGATCCGGATGGCGATCAGCGCGGCCACCGCAGTCGCGACATTGACGGTGCTTTCCAGGGCATCGGACAGAAGCGCGACGGATCCGGTCATCTGCCAAGCCACGGTCTTGAGGCCAAGGACGATGATCCCGATCACGATGCTGCCCAGGGCGATCTTGATGGTGCGGTTCATCGCGACGGTCCTTGTGCGTCATGGCCTCCCGTCGGGCGTCGTCTGACAGAATCCCCTTCCAGTTGCAACTGGAAAGGCACTGTGGACCGCAGTTGTCGGTTTGGGTATCGAGGCGGGATGCAAAGCCTTGCCATCTACCTGATCGCCGCACTTGCCGAAATCGCGGGCTGCTTTGCCTTCTGGGCGTGGCTCCGCCTGGACCGGTCGGCCTTGTGGGTGCTGCCCGGTCTGGGTTTGCTGGCGCTGTTTGCTTGGCTTCTGGCGCAAAGCCCGGCGGATCACGCAGGGCGGGCCTTTGCCGCCTATGGCGGGATCTATATCACCGCCTCGCTGTTCTGGATGTGGCTGGCCGAGGGGCGGCGGCCGGACCAATGGGATGCGATCGGCGCGGTGGTCTGCCTGGCGGGCGCGGCCATCATCCTGTGGGGGCCGCGCGCCGCCTGATTTGCCGGCCGTTTATCGGTCGCCCTCGTTTTCGTGTTCGTCGTCGTCGCCGAACCGGGCATCGTCCGAATACTCGTCCTCGCCCTCGCCCACATACTTGGCGCTCAACGCGATCGAGTGGTTGTCATGCGTGGGATCCATCACGACATCCGAGGGAATCTCGCCCGCAAGCCATTCGCGCAGTTCCTCTCGGATCTCGGACGGCTCTTGTCCGGTCGCCTCGGCCAGATAGGACACGAAGGCACGCTGGTCGCCGTCGATCTCGTCCAGGTCGGCCTCATCGACCTCAGGCCATTTTTCCACGATTGCATCGTAGAACGCGGCCCAGTTCTGCTGCACATGGCTCCATTTCATCAGTATCCGCCTCCCATCGACGACTGTGCCCAAGTGGCAATGCCCGTTATGTCTTCGCCCACGCCTGCGACCGTATTGCAGCCAGCCAGCACCATACAGGCCAGCAATGTGCCTATCACTGCTCTCATTCCTCTGCCTCCTGCCACCACAGCTCGGGCATGAAGCCCGGCCAATCTCCGTAAAGCGGCGTTGTTTCGGCAGGATACCGCAGGTCCGCAGCATGGGCCAGCCGCGAGACCGGCGAGAACCCGGCCGGTATCACGTAACGCCCCGCGGTCAGAATTCGATCCAAGGCCTGCACGGCCGACGTGAAATCCGCTTCCGATTGCGCATTGACCATCGCGGCGATCACGGCTTCGGCGGCGGGGCTTTTCATGCCCATCCAGTTGCGGCTGCCCGGCTGGTCGGCGGCATCCGATCCCCAGTAGAGCAACTGTTCGTTGCCGGGCGACAGCGACAGCGCGCGTTCGTACCAGGTCATGTCGAACTGGAATTCGTTGGTGCGCTGCACGGATTGCGCGGCGTCCAGCAAGGTGATGCGCACCTGCATTCCCAGGTTGCGCAGCGCCTGGACATAGATGTCGGCGATCTGCTGGGTTTCCGACGCGGTGCGCATGGCGGTGCCGGACTGGTTCAGCAGGATCTCGAAG
>JAPSIP010000379.1 GCA_031178645.1 Paracoccus sp. (in: a-proteobacteria)
CGCATGGCGGGCGAATCCGAGCTGGTGGCGATGCAGGCGGCGGGGCTGTCGCCCTGGCGGCTGGCGCGGCCGGTGCTGGTCTTCGGGGTCTTCGTGGGGCTGATGGTCGCGGTGCTGGTCCACGGGCTGGTGCCCCTGGCGCGCGCGCGCCTGGCGGATCGACAGGCCGAGCTGGCCCAGGACGTGACCGAACAGTTCCTGCGCCCCGGCAGCTTCCAGTATCCGGCCGACGGGATCACGCTGTTCATCCGCGATATCGCGACCGACGGCCGCCTGCTGGATCTGTTCATCGAGGATGCGCGCGACCCCGCCAACCAGACCATCTACACGTCCGAGGAGGCGCTTGTGGTCCGCGCCGAAAACGGCCCGGTGCTGATCCTGCTGCGCGGCATGTCGCAGAACCTGCGGCAGAACGGCGACCGCCAGGCCCTTGCCGTCACGCGTTTCCAGGAATTCAGCTATGACATCGGTGCCATGCTGACCGGCGGGGGACGAAAGGGGCGCGATCTGCGCGATTACGGCACGTTGCGGTTGCTGGATCCGGACGCGTATTTGCTGTCCGCGACCGGCGCCACCGCCCCCGATGCCCGGCGCGAGGCGCATGAGCGCATTGCCCAGCCGCTCTTGTCGCCGGTCGCCGCGATGATCGGCTTTGCGACGCTGCTGATCGGCGGCTATTCGCGCTTTGGCGTCTGGCGCCAGGTCTTCTGGGCGATCCTAGGGCTGCTTGTCGTGCAGTTCCTGTCCAATGCCGCCGCCAACCAGGCCGGGCGCGACCCATCGCTCTGGCCGCTTCTTTACCTGCCCGCGCTGATCGGCGCGATGCTGTGCTGCGGGCTTTTGTGGTGGGCAGGCAAGCCGCGGCGGTTGAAGCATCGAACGGGGGCTGCGGCATGATCCTGGCCAGCTATGTCGCGCGGCGCTTCCTGCGGTCCTTCCTGACGGTGGCGGGCGTCTTTCTGCTGATCCTGCTGCTGATCGACATGATCGAAATGATCCGCCGCTTTTCCGACAACGATATCGGCCTGGCGGGTGCCCTGGGACTGGCGGCGCTGAACATCGCGTCCTCCTTTTATTCGATCCTGCCGCTGCTGACCGTTCTGGCAGGGATCGCGTTGTTCCTGAACCTGGCCCGCACATCTGAAATGGTGGCGATCCGTGCATCCGGCCGGTCGGCCCTGAAGGTCGTGACCGCCCCTGCCGTGACCGCCGTTCTGGCCGGCGGCCTGACCGTCGGGCTGCTGAACCCCCTGGTCGCCGTGACCGGCGCGCGCTTCGACGAGGCGGTGGCCCGGATCGAAAGCGACAGCCGCCAGACGGTCTCGGTGGGCGACAGCGCGGTCTGGCTGCGCCAGGCGGTGATCGAAGGGTCCGAGGAATCGGGCCAGATCGTCATCCGCGCCCGCCGCGCCAGCCCCGACGCCACCACGCTTTACGACGCGACCTTCATGGTCTTCGACGCCGCCCGCGGCCCTGTCCGCCGGATCGAGGCACGCGAGGCCCGGCTGCTGCCCGGCAAATGGGAACTGCGCGACCTGCGCGACTATCCCCTGACCGAGCCCAATCCACAGGCTGCCGCAACCTCGGCCCCGCAGATGGAACTGGCCTCGGACCTGACCGCGCAGCGCATCCGCGAAGGCTTCGGCCGCCCCGAGGCGGTGCCGGTCTGGCAATTGCCGGGCTTCATCGCGGGACTGGAACGCGCCGGTTTTTCGGCCGCCCGCCACAAGGTCTGGCTGCAGATGGAACTGGCCCGGCCCTTCCTGATGGGGGCCATGGTGCTGGTCGCCGCGGCCTTTACCATGCAGCATGTCCGCGGACGCAGTACCGGAACCGCGGTGCTGCTGGCCTTCGGCGCCGGGATCGGGCTGTTCTTTCTGCGCAATCTTGCGCAG
>JAPSIP010000380.1 GCA_031178645.1 Paracoccus sp. (in: a-proteobacteria)
CCCCCGAGGGCACGGAAATTCGCCGCTTCGACGATGACGCAAGCGCGGTCCAGGCGCTGCTGTCGGGGCAGGTCGACCTGATCGGGCTGTCGAACGTGGTCTTCCTGCAGGTGGACAAGGTCGCGGCGGGCAAGTTCGACAAGAAGTTCGACCTGTCCAGCCAGGTGCAGGGCATCGCGGTGGCACCGGGATCCGATGCGCTGCTGGAAAAGATCAACGCCTTTGTCCAGACCGCCCGCAGCGACGGCACGCTAGACGAAATCCACCAGAAATGGCTGGCCGCGCCGCTGCCCGATTTCGTCAAGACCGCCGAGTAACCGCGACAGCCCGGCCCCCGTGGCCGGGCCGTTTCTTGCAGGGAGGCAGGACCATGACCGAAGACGCGATCATCATGCGCGCCGTCAACAAGTATTACGGCGGCTTTCATGCCCTGGTGGATATCGACCTGACCGTGCGGCGGGGCGAACGCATCGTCATCTGCGGCCCGTCCGGGTCGGGCAAGTCCACGCTGATCCGCACGATAAACCAGCTTGAACCGATCCAGTCCGGAACCATCGTGGTGGACGGCTTGGAACTGACGGCGGGCGGCGACAACGTGGCCAAGGTGCGCCAGGACGTCGGCATGGTGTTCCAGAACTTCAACCTGTTCCCGCATATGACCGTGCTGGAAAACTGCGTCCTGTCGCCCATGAAGACCCGCAAGACCCCGCGCGCCGAGGCCGAGGCGACCGCCCGGCATTACCTGGAACGCGTCAAGATCCCCGAACAGGCGGACAAGTATCCCGCCCAACTGTCAGGCGGCCAGCAGCAGCGCGTGGCCATCGCCCGCGCCTTATGCATGAAGCCGCGCATCATGCTGTTCGACGAACCGACCTCGGCCCTGGACCCTGAAATGGTCAAGGAGGTGCTGGACACCATGATCGACCTTGCCCGCGAAGGGATGACAATGCTGTGCGTTACGCATGAGATGGAATTCGCCCGCGCAGTCGCCGACCGCGTGATCTTCATGGACAAGGGCGTCATTGTCGAGGAAGGCGCGCCCGACGCGTTCTTCGGCAACCCGCAGAATGACCGCCTGCGCAACTTCCTGGGGCAGATCGCATGACCCGGCCCCGGATCCTTTGCCTGGCCGACCTGAAGCCGCAGGACATGGCCCAGCGGCTGGAAAGCGACTATCACGTCCTGCGCAACATCACTGACGCCGCCGATGTCGAGGCCGTGGTGACCGCAGGCAATATCGGCCTCTCGACGGCGCAGATGGCGCAGCTTCCCGCGCTGCGGCTGATCGCGGTGAACGGCGTCGGCGTCGATGCGGTGGACCTGTCCGAGGCCGCGCGCCGCGGCATCGCCGTGACCACGACGCCCGACGTGCTGTCGCAGGCCGTGGCCGAAATGGCCCTGGCCCTGGCGCTTGCCTCGGGCCGGCAGGTGGCCGAGGGCGACCGCTTCGTCCGCGCAGGCCAATGGGTCGGGGGCGGCAAGCTGGGGCTGGCCTCCTCGGTCCTGGACCGGCGGGCCGGGATCCTCGGCTATGGCCGCATCGGCCGGCGGCTGGCGGACATGCTGCGCGGGCTGGGGATGGCGGTCAGCTATACCGCGCGGAGCGAAAGGCCCGACAGCCCCGACTGTTTCCGCCCCGATGCGGTCAGCCTGGCGCAGGATTGCGAGCTGCTGTTCGTAACCGCAGCGGGTGGCGAGGGGACGCGCGGGCTGGTCGATGCCGCCGTCCTGGCGGCGCTTGGCCCCCAGGGAATCGTCGTCAATGTGGCGCGCGGCCCGGTCGTGGACACGGCGGCCCTGGCTGCTGCCTTGCAATCGGGCGTCATCGCCGGGGCGGGACTGGATGTCTTCGACGACGAACCGGAGGTGCCGCAGTCGCTGCTG
>JAPSIP010000381.1 GCA_031178645.1 Paracoccus sp. (in: a-proteobacteria)
GCCGAGATCTCGCAGAAATGGCTGGATGCCGATGTGACCAAGCCCGTGGCCGCCGCTGAATGAGGCCACTTGATACCGCCTATATGTGGGATCTGGTGCCGATCATCCTCGGCTATGTCCCGCTGACATTGGGGATGGCGCTTGTCGCGATGGCGGCGGCGCTGATCCTGGCCGCGCTGCTTGCGATCGTGCGCGTCTTGCGCGTGCCGGTCGCGGACAGCGTGGTGGCGGTGTTCATCAGCTTCTTCCGGGGCACGCCGCTGCTGGTGCAGTTGTTCCTGTTCTATTACGGGCTGCCGCAGCTTGTGCCCGCGCTGACCAATATCGACGGGGTCACGGCGGCGGTGATCGGCCTGACGCTGCATTTTTCGGCCTATATGGCGGAAAGCATCCGCGGCGCGATCCTGGGCGTGGACCGCAGCCAGTGGGAGGCTGCGCAATCCATTGGCATGACCCAGGGCCAGCTTCTGCGCCGGATCGTGCTGCCGCAGGCGTCACGCGTGGCGGCGCCGACCCTGATGAACTATTTCATCGACCTGATCAAAAGCACCTCGCTGGCCTTTACCCTGGGCGTGACCGAGATGATGGGCGCCGCGCAGAAGGAAGCCGCCGGCAGCTTCCTGTATCTGGAAGCCTTCCTGGTCGTCGCCGTGATCTACTGGATCATGGTCGAGGCGCTGTCGGTCGGGCAACGCTGGATGGAACGCCATCTGGGAAAGGCGGTCGCACGATGACATGCGAGATCGACATTGCGGGCCTGGTCAAGCGGTTCGGGACGAACACGGTCCTGGACGGCATCGACCTGTGCCTGAAACCCGGTGAGCGGGTGGCGGTCATCGGCCCCTCCGGCACCGGCAAATCGACGCTGCTGCGCTGCCTGAACTGGTTGGATGCGCCCGATGCGGGGCAGATCACGGTGGGCGACCTGTCGGTCGATGCCGCGCGCGCGTCGCGGGCGGATATCCTGGCGCTGCGGCGCAGGACGGGCTTTGTGTTCCAGAACTATGCGCTGTTTGCCAACAAGACCGCCCGGCAGAATATCATGGAAGGGCTGACCACTGTCCGCGGCTGGTCCAAGGCCCGGGCCGCCGCGCGCGCTGACGAAATCCTGGGCCAGATCGGCCTGGGCGATCGCGGCGACAGCTATCCGTCCGCCATGTCGGGGGGACAGCAGCAGCGCGTGGGCATCGGCCGGGCGATGGCATTGGACGCCGACCTGCTGCTGTTCGACGAACCGACCAGTGCGCTTGACCCCGAATGGGTGGGCGAGGTTCTGGATCTGATCCGGTCGATCGCAGACGGGCGGCAGACCATCCTGATCGTCACGCATGAAATGCAGTTCGCGCGCGAGATCGCCGACCGGATCGTCTTCATGGAAGGCGGGCGGATCGTGGAACAGGGACCGCCCGCGCAGATCTTCGGCGATCCGCAGGACGACCGCACCCGCGCCTTCCTGCGCCGGGTCAGTTAGCGCAGGCCCGCCGTCTGGTAATAGACATCCACGTCGCGCGCCTGGTCATAGCCGATCCCCGAGGCGATGATGCAGCTTGTGTCGTCGCGGCGCGGCGCGACCAGCGTCCAGGTGCCCATCTGGTCCGAGGCCCACAATTCGGTCGCGGCATGGCCGTCGCCGGGCACGGGCGTCTCGTTGAAGTCGTGGCGCAGGGTCTGCTGGATCTCGGCATCGGCGGCGCAATAGGGCTGGTCGCCCACCGCCATGTCGGAGGTGGGCAGATCCTGGGCCTGTTCCAGCAGGGTCGCAGTATCGACACCCGCCATTGCAGGCCATGCCTGCACGGGCTGGTCGGGCCTGGTCGCGGAAATGGCTGGCATGGCCATCAGCGCCGCGACGCTGCCGGCCACGCCAAGGCGGACGATGC
>JAPSIP010000382.1 GCA_031178645.1 Paracoccus sp. (in: a-proteobacteria)
TTTCCCCGCTGGTGTAACGCTGGGTGTTGATGCCCACGCGGCCGCCTTCGTTGTCGGGGTTGTTGCCGTCGGCATGGATGCCGCGCGGTTCGCCGAAATAGACGCCCGAGGTCAGTTCTCGCACGATGAGGATGTCCAGCCCCGCCACCACGTCGCGCTTGAGGCTGCTGAAATCGGCAAGCGCGTCAAAGCACTGCGCCGGGCGCAGGTTGGCGTAAAGGTCCATCTCCTTGCGCAGGCGCAACAGGCCGCGTTCGGGTTTGACGCTGAAATCCAGCACGTCGTATTTCGGCCCGCCGACCGCGCCCAGCAGCACCGCATCGACCGCCTGCGCCCTTGCCATCGTCTCGTCCGTCAGGGGCGTGCCATGCGCGTCATAGGAGGCGCCGCCGACCAGGCCCTCGCTGATGTCGAAGGACATGCCGCGATTGGCCCCAAACCAGTCGATGACCTTGACCACCTCGGCCATGACCTCGGGGCCGATCCCGTCGCCGGGCAGGATGAGAAGCGAATAGCTGTCGGACATGGTTCCTCCGGTCCTTGGTCGCGCCGTCGCGTTTGGTGCTAGTCCGCTGGCAGGGGCTGGTCAAGTTGACGCACGGGGGCAATTGCACATCTTGCACCTTTTGCGGCAATCGCACAGCCTGCGCCCCGAACCGCGACGAAGGAACGCCAAGAATGCCAGTCCTATCCCTGGGCATCGTCAGCCTGGTGCTGGCCTATGTCCTCAGCCAGTTCTACCGGGCCTTCCTGGCGGTTCTGACGCCGGTGCTGGGGGTGGAACTGGGCGCCACGCCGGGCGATCTGGCGCTGTCGTCGGGGCTGTGGTTCGCGGCCTTTGCGGCCATGCAGATCCCCGTGGGGCGGATGCTGGACCGGATCGGGCCGCGCCTGACGGTGGCCCTGCTGCTGGGCGGCGCGGGGGGCGCGGGGGCGGCGGTCTTTGCCCTGGCCGGGGCGCCCTGGCACCTGCATCTGGCGATGGCGCTGTTGGGCGTGGGCTGCGCACCGGCGCTGATGGGATCCTATTACATCGTCGCCCGCGAATACCCGGCCTCGGCCTTTGGCGCGATGGCGGGGATGATCGTGGGCTTTGGTTCGCTGGGCAACATCCTGGGCGCGACGCCGCTGGTCTGGGCGATCGAGACGCTGGGCTGGCGTGCCAGCATCGCGGGCCTGGGCCTTGCAACGGTTGGCGTGGCGCTGCTGATCGCGCGCACCGTGCGCGATCCTGCGAAGCTGGGCGGGGATCATCCGCAGGGGTCGCTGGCCGAGGTGCTGCGCCTGCGCGCCCTGTGGTTCATCCTGCCGCTGTTCTTCGTGAACTACGCGGCTTCGGGCGCGATCCGGGGGCTTTGGGCGGCGCCCTATCTTGAACGTGTCTTCGACGCGGATGCAATCCTGATCGGGCGGGCGACCCTGGCGATGGGCGTAGCGATGATCCTGGGCAATTTCCTGGTGGCTCCCGCCGTCCGGCTGGTGGGCAGCCTGCGCCGGACGGTGCTGATCTTCACCGGCTGCACGCTGGCCGTGATGGGCTTCCTGGTCATGAACCCCGATCCGGGGCTGGCGGCGGCGGTGGTTCTGCTGGCGCTGATCGGGCTGTCGGGGGCGGGTTACGTGCTGCTGATGGCGCATGGGCGGTCGTTCCTGCCCGACCATCTGGTGGGCCGGGGGGTGACATTCCTCAACATGATTTCCATCGGCGGGGTGGGGGTGATGCAGTTCGCCTCGCGGCCCGTGTTCCAGGCAGCGGCTGCGGCCTATGCCCCGCCGCAGGCTTTCGCTATGCTGTTCGGGTTCTTCCTGATCCCGCTTGCCATCGGGTTCGCCCTGTATTTCCTGACGCCCGAGGCCCGGAATGCCTGATCCGATGAC
>JAPSIP010000383.1 GCA_031178645.1 Paracoccus sp. (in: a-proteobacteria)
GGCGAAATGACAGTGACGCGCTGTTCGGTTCGCGTCGGTGATGCCGTGGGCCACGCCTGCGTGCAGGGCCGCGACAAGGACCACGCCCGTCGCGCCGCCGTGCTTGATGCGCTTATGCAGGGCGACGATGCGGCGCGCATCAGCGCCGATATCCTGACCCCCCTGAAGGCCGAGGCCGAAGCCGCCCGCACCGCTCGTGCGGAAAAGGCCGCAGCCACGCGGGTCGAGTTTTTCACCATGATGCGTGGAGAGGATTGATGAACCAGCTTTCCGGCGGTTTTGCAGACCCGGCCCGCGATGCGGCCCACGCCTTTCGCGCCCTGCTGGAGGCGATGGCCCGCCCCGGCACGATCCACATCGCCGCAGGGGCCGAGGCGCCCGGCATGTCTGTGGCTGCGGCAACAGTGTTGCTGGCCCTGACCGACACCACGACGCCGGTGCATCTGGGGGGCGGCTTTGCGACAGATGCTGTCCGCCGTTGGATCGCATTTCACACCGGCGCCCCCATCGTCGCCGCCGAAGACGCGGCCTTCGCGCTTGGCACTTGGGACGATCTGCAACCGGTGACCCGCTTCAAGATCGGCCAGCCGTCCTATCCCGACCGCTCGGCCACGCTGATCGTCGAGGTCGGGCGGCTGACGAACGAAGGCTCACGGCTGACCGGTCCAGGCATCAAGGACGCGGCCCGGCTGTCGCTGCCCGAAACGGCGGCCTTCCAGGCGAACCGGGCGCTGTTCCCGCTGGGCTTCGACACGATCCTGACCTGCGGCGACCGTCTGGCCGCCCTGCCCCGCACCACCATCGTGGAGGATGTCTGATGTATGTCGCAGTCAAGGGCGGCGAACGCGCCATCGACGCCGCCCACGCCTGGCTGGCCGAGGAACGCCGAGGCGACACCGCCATCGCCGAATTGACCGTTCCCCAGATCCGAGAGCAGATGGCCCTTGCCGTGGATCGGGTGATGGCGGAGGGCTCGCTTTACGATCCCGACCTTGCCGCCCTCGCGATTAAGCAGGCGCGTGGCGACCTGATCGAGGCGGTGTTTCTGATCCGAGCGTATCGCACCACGCTACTGCGCTTCGGGTCTTCGCTGCCGATGGATACCGGCGCAATGGCGGTGGATCGCCGCGTCTCGGCCACGTTCAAGGATCTGCCCGGCGGGCAGGTGCTGGGTCCGACCTTCGACTATACCCACCGGCTGCTGGATTTCGCCCTGCTGGCCGAGGGCGTGGTGCCGCCCGCCCCCACCGCCACCGCGACGGCAGAAGCCGTGCCCCATGTCACCGGCCTTCTGGACCGCGACGGGCTGATCGAATCCGAACCGCCTGGCGACGCGGAGCCCACCGACCTGACCCGCACGCCGCTGGAACTGCCTGCCGACCGGGCGCTGCGCCTGCAGTCGCTGGCCCGCGGGGACGAGGGTTTCGTGCTGTCGCTGGCCTATTCGACGCAGCGCGGATACGGGCGCACCCATGCCTTCGTCGGCGAATTGCGCATCGGCCGCGTCCCCGTCGAGGTCGAGTTGCCCGAATTGGGCTTCACCGTCGAAATCGGCGAGGTCGAGCTGACCGAATGCGAGACGGTCAACCAGTTCAAGGGGTCCAGGACCGAACCCCCGCAGTTCACGCGCGGCTACGGGCTGGTGATGGGACAGTCGGAACGCAAGGCCATTTCCATGAGCCTGGTGGACCGCGCCCTTCGCTGGCAGGAGCTGGGCGAGGATTTCACCGGCGCCCCGGCCCAGGACCAGGAATTCGTGCTGTCCCATTGCGACAACGTGCAGGCAACCGGGTTCCTCGAACATATCAAGCTGCCCCATTACGTCGATTTCCAGTCGGAACTGGAATTGGTCCGCCGGTTGCAGGCCGAAGCG
>JAPSIP010000059.1 GCA_031178645.1 Paracoccus sp. (in: a-proteobacteria)
CCCGCGCCTCGGTGCCCCGCGCGGCATCGACGGAAATCAGCAGGTTGCCGAAGGGATGGGGGCCCACCTCCTCGATCGCGCCGGCCAGGATGTTGGAAGCGATGCCCAATTCGGTGGCCAGCTTGGACAGCATGGGATCGGTGGCGTGGGTTCCGGCAAAGGTGACGCGGATCACCTCCTCGGACGGGCCGTCGGGGCGGTGGTCCAGCATTTTTCCGGCAATGAAGGCGGGCAGCGTCAGGCCGGTGACGCCGCCCAGGAAGGACCGCGTGGTCAGATGGGCGGGCCGGGTGAAGATGTCATAGGTCGGCCCGCTTTCCACGATCCGGCCCCCTTCGATCACGGCCATGTGGCTGGCGATGTCGCGGACCACGGCCATTTCATGGGTGATCAGCAGGATCGTCAGGCCCAGTTCGCGATTGATGTCAGCCAGAAGCCGCAGGACCGTCTGCGTGGTTTCGGGGTCAAGTGCGCTTGTCGCCTCGTCCGACAGCAGCACCTTGGGGCTGGTGGCCAGCGCGCGCGCGATGCCCACGCGCTGCTTCTGACCACCCGACAGTTCTGCCGGATAGCGTCCGGCCAGCCCGTCCAGCCCCACCCGCGCGATCAGATCCGCCACCCGCGCCCGGATCGTGTCGGCAGACGTGCCCGCGATCTCCAGCGGCAGGGCGATGTTGCCCGCCACTGTGCGGGATGCCAGCAGGTTGAAATGCTGAAAGATCATCCCGACCTCGCGCCGGATGGCCCGCAAGGCGGCGCCCCCCGCGCGGCCCACGTCGTGACCCGCGACGGTGACGGTGCCGGCGGTAGGGCGTTCCAGCCCGTTGACCATGCGCAGCAGCGTCGATTTACCCGCCCCAGACCGGCCGATGATGCCGCAGATGGCGCCCGGCTCGACCTGCAGCGTCACGTCCTGCAGGGCCGCGATCCGCGCGCCGCCAGGCCCGTCAAAGGCCTTTCCAACCCCCTCGAAACTGATCGCTGCACCTGCGGCCGTCATGCCGGTCATGCGTTTTATCCTTGCCCGGTTGTCCGCCTTAGGGGCGGGTTGCCCCAATCGGGGCGGGGACGCAAGGCCAGGCAGGGAAAAGGGCAGGGCCGGGACCAGCCAGGCGCCTTGGCAAGAAGGGATCAGCGGCCTTCAGGGTGCTGGCGTTTCAGGCTTGCCAATCCGGATCGTCTTTTCGCAACAGGGGCAAAAAGGCTTACAAGGAACCGCAGCGCCAGAACCACCGGCATCCCCAGCAGCAGGCCGGACCAGCCGCCGACGAAGTAGCCCAGGACGACCTGCCAGAAGGATGCGTCTTGCAGCCACATCGTCACCGCCCCCGCAATGGAGCCGGTCAGGATCAGGGCAAGCGCCAGGATGATCATGAGGCGACACCGAATAAGGAAAGGGTCGTGGCTTGTGCGGGTAGGGCCATCGGCGAAGGCACCTTTTGGTCTGCTTTGATTGCTTTAATCACCTAAAGGTAGAGTTTCCAAGAAATATTCAACCATTCGGTCCCGTCGTGATTCGTATTTTGCGGCCAGTGTGGCGGCTGCGAATTGCGCGCTGGCCGTGGTGATGGCAGGGGGTGCCGGCGCCCCGGCGCTTGCGACAAAGCTGCAACCGCTGTGGCAGCTGGACAGCATCGCGGGCGCGACCTTTTCCGCGGTCCGCTGGCTGGTTGGCGCGCTTGGCTATGACGTGGTCGCCGACCCGGTATGCAAGCATATCGGCTCGGGCGATTTCATGATCTCGGTCGCGCCTGTCTGTTCGGGATCGAGGGGATCGCCCTGGTGACGATCTTCGTGAGCCTTCACCTGTGGCTGTTTCAGGCCGAATTGCGCTTTCCCCATGCGCTTCTGCTTTATCCCCTGGGCATCGCGGCCAGTGCCTGCCTGAACATGGTCCGCATCGGCGCCCTCTTGATCCTGGGGATCGAGGGGCAGCCGGACCTGGCCGTGGGGGGCTTTCACAGCCATGCGGGCTGGGTGATGTTCACCGCCGTGGCGCTTGGCATCATTGCGGTGGCGCGGCGCGTGACCTGGTTCAACCGCGCCCCTTCCGCCGCTGTCGCGGCTACGCCCCTGCCGCCCCTGCGCCGCGATCCGGTCGCCGCCCGCATCTTGCCCTTCGCGGTCTTCATGCTGACCGCCCTGGTGGCTGCCGCGATCCGCCCCAACCCCGCGATGTTCTATCCGATCCGGGTGATCCTGCTGGGAGCAGCCTTCGCCCTGGTCTGGCTGGCGTTGCGCGACATCGCCTGGCGCATCTCCGTTGGCCTGAAGGGGTGGGCGCGGTGATCGGCGTGATGTGGGTCGCAATTACGGTCGCACCCTCGGACGCGGCGCCCCCTTACGGCGCGCTGACCGACGGGATGGCGGCCCTGTGGTTCCTGTTCCGCGACGTCGGCACTGTGGTCCTTGTGCCCCTGGTCGAGGAACTATTCTTCCGCGACTATCTTGAAAGCCGGCTACGCGGCGCAGGCCCGGGCGCCGCGGCGCCTCCTAGCCAATTTAATCGTCTTTGCTGTGGCCGCAGTCACGGGCAACTTGGGGCTCATCTGATTGAAACCTACCCTGGCGTTTGCTATCTAGACAGATAGCTAGACAGGTCAAACGCATGTGGACCCTTCAGGATGCCAAGAACCGTTTTTCTGCCGTGGTCGAGGCGGCCCTGGCGGGCCAGCCGCAACAGGTGACGCGGCGGGGCAAGCCGGCCGTGGTCGTGCTGTCGGCCGCCGATTACGACCAGATGCGCCAGGCGGCCCAGGGCCGGCGTGGCAGCTTCCTGCAGCACCTGCTGGATTTTCCGGGGCTGAGGGATGATCCGGCCCCCCTTTCACAGCCCCAGGCTCGGCCGCGTGATGTCGATTTCTGAATGCTGATCCTGGACACGAACGTGATCTCGGCACTGCGCCGTCCGGATCCCAGCCCCCGCGTCGTGGCCTTTCTGGCCACCCAGCCCGAGGACAGCCTGTTCCTGTCGGTCGTAACATTGGGGGAAATCGAGCGCGGCATCATCCGTCAGGAAAACCGCAACCCGGATTTCGCGGCCGATCTGCGTAACTGGGCCAACCGCACCCAAGCGTTGTTCCAGGACCGCCTGCTGCCCTTTGGTGCAGCCGAGGCACGGATCTGGGGAGCATTGTCGGCCCGGATCGGGCATGACGGGGCGGATCTGCAGATCGCGGCGACCGCCCTGGCTCATGACGGGACGGTTGTTACCGGCAACGTGTCGGATTTCCATCCCACCGGCTGCCGGATCCTGGACCCTTTTGAATAAGATCAGGGCAGGAAGTTGAAGCTCCGGTTCACGCCGACATAGATCCGTTCCTCGTCGTCGCGTTCTCCGTCGCTGTTCTTGCTGCGGATGATGCTGGCGCCCGCGACCAGCGAGAAGTCGTTGGGCAGGGCGCGGCTGTAGTCCAGACCAAAGGAAACGGACCGCGCATCTTCGCGATCGCCCGTCTGCACCTGGCTTTCGCGATAGCGGATATTGGTGCCGATGCTGGAGACCTCGGACAACTGGCGGCTGTAGCTGGCGGTGATGTCGGTGTTCAGCGCCTCGTCTCCGTCGTCATCCGTGGCCGCCGCCTGGCGCAGCGAGGCCTGGAACTGCGACAGCCGGTTCAACTGCTGGCTGTAGGCGATCTGGAAGATCGGGTCGTAATTGCCCTGAAAGCGCGTCACGCCGACCTGGCCGGACACGTTGTAGCCCCGCATCTCCAAGGTGCGGCCGATGTTGAAATTCTCGCGGCGGCCTTTGGTCCCCGGTTCGGATCCGAAGGACAGCGACCAGTCCCCCAGGGGCCGCGACCGGGTCAGGCCCAGCCGGACCGAGGGGCCTTCCGCCCGCTCCAGCGTACCGTCATCTTCCTGGCGGCGGATATTACTGCGGGCCAGTTCGACATCCAGGTTGGTCAGCTTGTCCACCTGCAGCGAGGCGCCGACGCCATAGCGGTCAGAGCGGCTGTCGGTGTCGTTGTCGCCATCGGTGCGGCTGGCCTGGGCCAGGACGCGGGCGCGGATCAGCGGCGTCGGCTCCAGGTAGAGGGTGACGTTGGCGCTGCGGGTTTCGCTGTCGTTGAGGTCGGGATCAGTAGTGTCCGTATAATCGCGGCGCAGCCAGGACAGGCCGAATTCGCCGCCCAGCTTGGCCTCGCGGCCGAAGACATAGGTCAGCCGGGCGTCCGTCTGGGCCACCCGCCCCCTATCCAGGGTGACGAATTCGTTGCTGAGATTGTCGAACAGGATTTCCTCGTCTAGGTCGTTCTCGCGATAGCCCAGCTCGGCCTCGATGGCGGAATTGCGGGCGCCGCGGCGGAACAGCATTCGTGCCTGCGGATCGCCCAGGGTGAAGGTTTTGTCCTCGTTGGGGTCATTCAGGCGAAAGGGCGCGGACAGCGAAAATTGCAGCGTCTGGACCCGGGTGCCGGTACGCAGGCTGATGTCCAGCGGCGTGATGCCGATCAGGTCGCCCTCCTCGACCGCGATCTGCTGGCCGAGGGTCAGCCGCGCCTCAGGCGCCGAGGGGTCGGTTTCCTGGGCAAGGCCGGCCAGCGGCAGCAGGGCCGCCAGACACCCTGCCAAGCCTGCTGTCGCGCAGCGGTGCCGCATTGCAGCCCTCACTCGAACAGGCCGCGTTCGGGAACGATGATCACGTCGCCTTCAGCCAGGACGGGATCCTGGTTCATGCCGGCGCCGCGCATGATCGCAGCATAGTTCACGGTGATTACCTGCCCCGGCATCGAGACGCGGCGCAACTGGATGCGCTTCGTGGCGGCAAAGGGCGTCAGCCCCCCGGCCTGGGACAAGGCCTGCAGGAAGGTGGTTCCCGGCAGCACGGCCTTGGGTCCAGGCGCGCTTGCCTCGCCCATGATGTAGATGTTGACCACGGCTTCTTCGGTTTCGGTGGGCACCACAGGCTCGATCAGGGGGGTGGCGGTCACGAAGACGGTGGGGGGCGATGCCAGGACGCCGGCTAGCGACTGGCTGATCTGGCTGCCCACGGCTGTCGGGGACTGGCCCGCGACCCGGATGCTGCCGGCATAGGGAAAGTCGATGGTGCCGCCCGGCAGCACCACCAGCGTCCGGTTCAGCGATTCGTCTTCCAGCACCTCGATCGTCAGACGGTCGCCCGACTGGATGCGGTATTCCTGCGCCGAAGCGCCTTGGGTGAAGGCGAGCGGCAGAGCCAGCAGGATCGCCAGCATGAAACGCAGCAGGATGGTCATGGATCAGTCCCTTTGTCTGTTTCCCGTCCGGTCAGGCCTTTGGCCGCTTTGTCCATTCGGGATCACTTGTTACCACAATGCCATGGGCAGGAGGTGAAGGAGGAGAAAAAATCCCCTCCTGTCACCACAGGATCACAGGCCTGCCGGAGAGGTGCAAGGTGGCGGTTAGGTCAGTTGTTCACTGTTCCGCCGCGGATGCGGCGGCCTGGTCCCCCGATGACCCATCTTGAGTGGCCCCGTCCTGCCCCGCCTCCTGGGGGGCAGCGGGGGCGTTCAGCCGGGCCAGGGTTTCGCGCGCAGCAGTGACCGAGGGGCCGTCCTGGCCTTCGGGCAGCATGTCCAACCCCTTCTGTAGTTGCGCCGTCGCGGCCTCGGTCTTGCCCACCGCGGCCTGGACGACGCCCAGGTGCAGCTGCACGATCGGATCCTCGGCCAGCCCTTCGGCCGCGCCTTCCAGATAGGGCAGCGCGGCCTGGCTGTCGCCGTTCAGGTGCTGGATCCAGCCATAAGTGTCCATGAAGGCGGGCACCTCCGTATCCTTCAGCCGCCGCGCCACGGCCGAGGCCCGCGTCACCGCCTGGGGATCGGCGGATTTCCAAGTCGCCAGAAGGCTGGCCAGGTTGTTCGCGATCACCACCGAGGATGAGTTCTGCGCGTAAAGCCGTTCATAGATCGCGATGGCGCCATCGATGTCGCCCTTGCGCTCGACCAAGCCAGCCTTGCTCCACAACAGGTCGGGATGGTCGGGAAGGGCCGCCAAGGCCCGGTCGGTCAGCGTCAGGGCGCCATCCAGATCCCCTTCCTGCGAGACCAGCCGGATCAGCGCCAGGTGAGGGGGCAGATCCTCCGGCTGTTCGTCGATCAGCCCTTGGAAGGTGTCCCGCGCGCCGGGCAGGTCGCTGTTTGCAGTCTGGGCAATCGCCAAGGCCATCCGCGCCGCGCGGCTGTCGGGCTGTGCAGCCACCATATTCTGCGCCGTCGAAAGCGCGGCGGCCGCTTGGCCGGTGGCCAGCTGGGCACGGACCAGACTGATGCGGGCACCGATTCCGGCATCGGCCGCATTGGCCTGTTCCTCGAGGTAATCAAGCGCGGCCTGCTCGCCTTCCTCGTTGGCCAGGCGGTTCAGGTCTAGGCTTTCGGCCGCGGCAATGGCCTGGTCCGTGCCGATCTCGCGCAGGCGGGCGATCACGCCCTCGGCCCGCGGCAGGTCGGGCATGGACAGGTAGACCTGCCCAAGCGCCGTCAGCAGGTCCAGGTTTTCTGGGGCCCGGCGCAAGGCGGGCAGGATCGCATCCTCGGCCGGGCGCCAGCGTTCCTCGGAAGCCAGGCGAGCTGTCAGGCGCAGCGTCTCGACCGGCGCGTTTCCAGAGGCGGCGGCGGCCTGCGACAGGTAATCGCGCGCCAGATCCGGCTCGCCCGCGCGGTCATAGGCGTCGGCCATCAGGCTCATCGCTTCGCTGTCCTCGGGCGCCTGATCCAGAACAGATCGCAGGCCCAGCACCGCATCGTCCACCCGGTCCTCCTGGATGTCCCAGGCGGCCTTCAGCTTCAGCCCGCCGGGATGGGCCGCGTTCTGGGCCAGGACCTCGTCTACCTGCTGCCGGGCCGCGGCCTGATCGCCGGTTTCCACCAGCATCCGCGCCAGCTGGATCTTGACATTCAGCGAGGTTTCCGACGGCTCCGTCACCCCTTCCAGGACCGAACGGAGCTCGGTGATGGCCTCGGCTGTCTTGCCGTCCTGGAAGTCGAAGCCTGCGCGCAGCGTGCGGAACAGCAGGGGATCGCCGCCTTCGGCGATGATGCGGTCCAGTTCGGCGCGGGCCGCTTCGCCGCCACGTTGCATTTCGACAAAGCGGACCAGATCCGCGCGGGGGGCCGGGTCATCGGCAGGCGCCTTACCGGCCAGTTCGCGCAGAAAGGCCTCGGCCTTGTCGGGCTGGCCTTCCCCCATGTAGAAGCGGACCAAATCCGCCTTGGCCTCGGGATTTTCAGGAAATTTGTCCACTGTCAGGCGCAGATGCGCCTCGATCGCGGGCTTGTCGCCCCGTTCCACCAGAAGCGCGAGGCGCTGCAGATAGCGTTGCGGATTGGTTGGCTGCAGTTCCATCAACCGGGCGGTCAGCCGGTCTGCCTGATCCAGGTCGCCTGCCTGGGCGGCCCTGTCCAGCAGGACCCCCATCAGCATCTGGTCGTCGGGCCGGCCTTGAGCAAGCCTGGCGGCCTCTTCCCCCAGCCGTCCGCGCTCGGCGCTGTCCTCGGCCTGCACGGCATCGTGATAGCGGCGGATCAGATCCAGCACCTGAACCTCGGGATCCTGGGGAGAGATCTCGGCCGCACGGGTGGCATGGCGGACGAATTCCTCGCGTTGCTGGTCTGCAAAAGCCAGGCGGGCAAGCGCGATTCGGGTCGCCAGATCGTCGGGATACTGTTCGGCCAGCCGCAGGTACTGGCTATAGGCTTGCGCTACGTCGCCTCGGTCCTGAAAGGTCTCGGCCAGGGCCTTGCGGGCTTCGTAATGGGTGCCCTCGATGTCGAAAACATTGCGAAACTGCACGATAGCGCGGTCGGTATCGCCCTGTTCCAGCAATTGCAGGCCGGACTGATAGTATTCGTCGGCTTTCTCGGCCGATGTCTTGCACCCCGCAAGCGTGAGGCCCAGCCCGATGATCAGCGTGGTGGACAAGAGAAAACGAATGCCCCGCCGAGAGGCAGTGGAGCGGAAAATATCGTTGGCAATCATGATCGAAAAGGTCTCGTCGCTTTGGGCGCGACAGGAACCGTTCTGGTCCCTGCAACGGAATGACGCGACCTCAGTAACCCGTGCCGCGCAGAACCACCATCACGGTCCGGACCAGGATCTGCAAATCAAGCCAGCCCGACAAATCGCGATGATACTCCTCATCATAACGCACTCTTGCGACAAATTCCGATTCATTTCGTGCCGAGATTTGCCACAATCCCGTAATCCCCGGACGCAGCTGGTAATAGGCCCGCCCGTAATACAGGCGCCGCTGCGTGACCATCATCGGGCGCGGCCCGACCAGCGACATGGTGCCGTTCAGCACGTTCAGAAGTTGCGGCAGCTCGTCCATCGACGTCTTGCGAAGCAGGCCTCCTACGCGGGTCACGCGGGGATCCTTTTTCAGCTTCTGGGTGCTGTTCCATTGGCTGCGGGCCTCAGGGTTTTGAGCCAGATGCGCCTCAAGATGGCTTTCGGCATCCACTACCATGCTGCGAAGCTTCCAGATGCGGAACACCTTTCCGTTCCGACCCAGGCGTTTCTGCACAA
>JAPSIP010000384.1 GCA_031178645.1 Paracoccus sp. (in: a-proteobacteria)
GAACCGCTGGCGCAGCCATGCCCATCTGCTTTACGGTAACTGGATCAACGAGATCTACCAGACGACCGAATACGACATATCGCGCATCGGCGAAGGATAAGTGATGGCGGACATCCCGGACCTGCCGCTGGTCGGCAAGATCACCGAGGCCCTGAAGGCCGCGCCCAAGGACATCAGGAAAGCCCTGGAGAATCCATCCAAGGACCAGGTCTTGGACCCGACCTATCCCTATCGGTCCGAAATGGACAAGAAGACCTACGAGGCGCAGATGGACCGGCTGCAATTGCAACTGGTCCGTCTGATGCATGACGTGGTGGCGACCGGCAAGCGGCTGGTCGTGCTGTTCGAAGGCCGCGACGCCGCCGGCAAGGGCGGCACGATCGAACGCACGCGCGAAAACCTGAATCCCCGTTCCGCCGCCATCGTGGCCCTGCCCACGCCGACGGAACGCGAGGCCGGGCAATGGTATTTCCAGCGATATGTCGACTGGCTGCCTGCCGCGGGCGAAATCGCGCTGTTCGACCGCAGCTGGTACAACCGCGGCATCGTCGAGCGCGTCTTCGGCTTTTCCAGCGAACAAGAGCGCAACGCTTTCTTCCGCCAGCTTCCGGGGTTCGAGCAGATGCTGGTCGATGACGGGATCATCCTGGTCAAGCTGTGGCTGGACGTGGGCCGGGCCGAACAGTTGCGCCGCTTCCTGGACCGAGAGGCCGATCCGCTGAAGCAATGGAAGCTGTCGCGGATCGACGTGGACGGTCTGGCGAAATGGGACGCCTATACCCGTGCCATCCGCGACACGCTGAACCGGTCCCATTCGCCCATCGCGCCCTGGACGGTGATCCTGTCGGACGACAAGCGCCGGGCGCGGCTTGCGGCAATCCAGACGATCCTGGCCGCGGCCGATTTTACGGGCAAGGACATGGCCCAGATCGGCAACCCCGACCCCGCCATCACCGGCGGGCCGGAACTGCTGGACCGGTAAGGAGGAACAAATGGACCTGAAGAACAGCCGCGCGATCGTGACCGGCGGCGCCTCCGGGCTTGGGGCCGCGACGGCAGCCTGGTTCCGCAGCCAGGGCGCGACTGTCGTGGTCCTGGACCGCGAGGCGGCCGAGGATCCGCACCATGTGCAGGCCGACGTGACCTCGGCCGACAGCGCGGCAGAGGCGGTGGGCCGGGCGGTGCAGATCATGGGCGGGCTTGATGTCTGCATGAACTGCGCGGGCATCGTGATCGGCGAAAGGACCGTGGGCCGCAACGGGCCGCATGACCTGGACAGCTTTCGCCGCGTGATCGAGGTGAACCTGATCGGCAGCTTCAACGTGTTGCGGCTGGCCGCGGCCGAGATGGCCAGGAACGGGCGCGGCGAGAACGGCGTGATCGTCAACACGGCCTCGATCGCGGCCTTCGACGGGCAGAAGGGCCAGGCGGCCTATGCCGCGTCCAAGGCGGGCATTGCCGGCATGACGCTGCCGCTGGCGCGCGACTTGGCCGGGCTGAACATCCGCGTCTGCGCCATCGCGCCCGGCATCTTTGCCACGCCGATGCTGCGCGGTCTTCCGCAGGACGTGCAGGACGGCCTGGCGGCGGAAGTCACCTATCCGGCCCGCCTCGGCGATCCGCAGGAATTCGCGCGCATGGCCGCCCATATCGTCGAGAACGCCTATCTGAACGGCGAGGTGATCCGGCTGGACGGCGCGCTGCGGATGCGCTGATCAATGGTCCTTGACCGGCGCGCGATGCCCTTGCACGACGGTTTTCGCGCCGCTAGCGTTCGGATCAAACCGCCCAACAGGAAGGCCCGAACTCATGCGCTTGCTGACCACCACTGCCCTTGTTTCCGCCACAGCCCTGCCCGCCCTGGCGGCG
>JAPSIP010000060.1 GCA_031178645.1 Paracoccus sp. (in: a-proteobacteria)
TGTAAAGGTCAGGATGCGGCCTTCGGTGATCAACTGGGCGACGCCGCGCCCCATCGTCATCAGGATCAGGGTGGCGACAAAGGGCTGGATGCCCACGACCGCCACAAGCGTTCCGTTCCACAGGCCGGCAAGCGCGCCGGCGCCCAGGGCCAGCAGCAGCGCAACCGGCAGCCCCCAGCCCGAGGCCACGGCGGATGCCGCCACCGCCCCGCAGATCGCCATGATCGTGCCGACCGACAGGTCGATCCCGCGCGTGGCGATCACCAGGGTCATGCCGACGGCCAGCAGGGCCACGGGGGCTGCGCGCTTCAGCACGTCGATGACCGGCCCGACCAGCCGGCCGTCGTTCATCTGGATGTCGAGGAAGCCCGGATAGAAGGCCGTCACCACCGCCACCAGGGCGGCCAGGGCCATCAGTTGCGGGGCAAGGCGTTTCAGGAGGTCCATCACGCGGCCTCCGTGGCGGCAATGGCCTGCATGATGCGGCCGGGGGCGATCTCGTCTCCGGTCAGTTCGGCGACGTGGCGGCGGTCGCGCAGCACGATCACGCGGTCGGACACAGCAATCAGTTCGTCGATCTCGCTGCTGATGACCAGAAGCGACATGCCCTGGTCCACCAGTTGATGGATCAGGCGGACGATCTCGGCATGGGCGCCCACGTCGATGCCGCGCGTGGGTTCGTCCAAGATCAGGAAGCGCGGGTTCATCGCCAGCCAGCGGGCCAGCACGACCTTCTGCTGGTTGCCCCCCGACAATTCGCCGATGCGCTTTTCCCGGCCCGAGGTGCGGATATCCAGCCGCTTGATGTAATCGTCGGCCAGCCGGTTCTGTTCGGCGCGCGGTATGGGCCGCGCCCAACCGCGCCGGGCCTGAAGCCCCAGGATGATGTTCTCTCGGATCGACAGGTCGGCGACGATGCCGTCGGTCTTGCGTTCCTCGGGGACGAAGCCGAAGCCTGCGGCGATGGCGCTGCGAGGGCTGCGCAGGTCCAGCGGCCCCTGCTGGTCGGTCGCGGTGCCGGAATGGGCATTGCGAAGCCCGAACAGCAGTTCGGCGGATTCGGTGCGACCCGATCCCAGAAGGCCCGCCAGGCCCACGACCTCGCCCTGGCCCACGGCCAGGTCGAAGGGCTCGATGGTGCCGCGCCGCCCCAGGCCGCTGAAGTCCAGCATCGACGGGCGAGGGCCGCGCGCGATGGCCTCGTGCGTGGTCGCATCCTCCAGTTCCCGGCCCAGCATGTGTTCGATCAGGCGCACGCGGTCCAGGCTGGCGGTGTCGGCCGTGACAATCTTGCGGCCGTTGCGCAGGACGGTCACCCGGTCGGTCAGGTCGAAGACCTGGTCCAGGAAATGCGACACGAAGACGATCCCAAGGCCGCGTTCGCGCAGTGATCGCACCACGTCGAAGACCATCCGCACCTCGGCCGCGTCAAGGCTGGCGGTGGGTTCGTCCAGGATCAGCACCTTGCCCGACAGGGCGACGGCGCGGGCAATGGCGATGATCTGCTGGATCGCCACCGAATAGGTGCCCAGGTCGCGGTCCACGTCCAGATCCAGCCCGTATTCCGCCAGCATCGCGCGGGCCTGCCTGCGCATCGCGCGGCCATCGATCAGCCCGAACCTGCGCGGCTCGCGCCCGAACATCAGGTTCTGCGCCACGGTCAGGTTCGCCAGCAGGTTCACTTCCTGATAAACGGTCCCGATGCCCAGTTCCTGCGCATGGGCGGTGGATCGGGGGTCAATTTCAGTCCCGTCCAGCAGGACGGTGCCGCCATCGCGGCGATAGGCGCCGGTCAGGCACTTGATCAGCGTGGACTTGCCGGCGCCGTTTTCGCCCAGAAGGGCGTGGACCTCGCCTGCGCGGAGGTCGAAATCGACCTCGTCAAGCGCGAGCGTGCCGGGAAAGGTCTTGGTCAGGGACCGGATGGTCAGCAGCATGACGCCTCCCTTCGCGATGGATGCCGGGCCACGGGGGCGGCCCGGCGAAAGGGCGTCAGTAGCCCAAGCCCTTGCGGCGCTCGTATTCGCCCGCCGGATCGTCAGCCTGGGTGAACAGCTTGGATTCGGTCTGGATGAACTTCGGCGGCATTGTGCCATCGGCCCAATAGGCTTCAAGCGCGTCAAAGGCGGGACCGGCCATGTTGGGCGTCAGCTCGACCGTGGCATTGGCCTCTCCGTCGGCCATGGCCTTGAAGATGTCCGGCACGGCGTCGATGGAGACGACCAGGATATCCTCGCCCGGCTTCAGGCCCGCTTCCTTGATGGCCTGGATCGCGCCAACCGCCATGTCGTCGTTATGGGCGTAAAGCGCGCAGATGTCCTTGCCGCCGTTTTCAGCCTGGATGAAGCTTTCCATCACTTCCTTGCCCAGGGCGCGGGTGAAGTCGCCGGTCTGGCTGCGGACGATGGACAGGTTGGCGTGGTCCTTGATCGCGTTCTCGAAGCCCGTCTTGCGGTCGATGGCGGGGCTTGATCCGGTCGTGCCCTGCAATTCGACGATGCGGCATTCGCGGTCGCCCACCTCGTTCACCAGCCATTCGCCGGCGACTTCGCCTTCATGGACCAGGTTCGAACCCACGGCGGTCAGGTAGAGGTCCTCGGAACTGTCCACCTGCCGGTCCAGCAGGACGACGGGGATCTCGGCCTCCTGGGCTTCCTGCAAGACCGAGTCCCAGCCGGTGGCCACGACCGGAGCCAGCAGGATCGCGTCCACGCCCTGGGCCACGAAGGACCGGATCGCGGCGATCTGGTTTTCCTGCTTCTGCTGCGCGTCCGAGAATTGCAACTGGATGCCGCGTTCCTCGGCCTGCTGCCGGGTCAGCGTGGTTTCCGCCGCCCGCCAGCCGGATTCCGAGCCGATCTGCGAAAAGCCAACGGTCTCGCCCTCGGCAAAGGCGCCGGTGGCCGTGACGGCCAGGAATGCTGCTGTGCCCAGCAGGGTCTTGATGGTCATGGTTTTCCTCCCTCTTGAAATCGCCCGGTCTCCTGCCGGGCAATGGTTACGGGGCCTAAAGGCCCCGCAAATCCTCGGGCAACAGTGCCTCGGGGATGTTCTGGTAGCTGACCGGGCGCAGGAAACGGCGGATCGCCATGGTTCCCACGCTGGTCGCGCCAAAATTGGTCGATGCCGGATAAGGGCCGCCGTGGACCATCGCGTCCGCGACCTCGACCCCGGTGGGCCAGCCATTGGCCAGGATCCGGCCTGCCTTCTGCTCCAGGATCGGCATCAGCCGCCGCGCCAGGTCGGTGTCGCCGTCGTCCATGTGCAGCGTGGCAGTCAATTGGCCTTCCATCGCCAGCGCCACGTCCAGCATCTGCTGGTCGTCGGACACGGTGACGATGATCCCCAGCGGGCCGAACACTTCCTCGGCCAGGGTGTTGTCGCGCAGGAACTCCTCGGCCGTGGTCTTGTAGATCGACGGCAGGGCGTTGCGGCCCTCGCTGACGCCTTCGAAGATCGGGGTCGCGATCCCGGCGGCGCGGTTGGCGCCCGCGCGATAAGCCTCGGCGATGCCGTCGGTCAGCATGATCTGCGGCGTGGACTTGGCCACGATGTCGCCTGCCGCCTTGGCAAAGGCGTCGGCCAGCACACCCTTGGGCATCACGATCATGCCGGGATTGGTGCAGAACTGCCCCGCACCCATCGTCAGGCTGCCCGACCAGCCCTCGGCCAGCTTGGCGCCGCGCGCGGCAAGCGCATGGGGCAGGACGAAGCCGGGGTTGATGCTGCCCAGTTCGCCGAAGAAGGGGATCGGCTCGTGCCGCGCGGCACACAGGTCGAACAGGGCGCGGCCGCCGCGCAGGCTGCCGGTGAAGCCCACGGCCTTGATCAGCGGGTGCTGCACAAGCGCCGCGCCGACCGCATGGCTGTCGCCGTGGATGAAGCTGAAGACGCCTGCCGGCATTCCCGTCGCCTGGATCGCGGCGTGGATGGCGTCGGCCACGATTTCCCCGGTGCCGGGATGGGCGGGGTGGCCCTTGACGACGACCGGGCAGCCTGCGGCAAGCGCCGAGGCCGTGTCGCCGCCCGCCGTGGAAAAGGCCAGCGGGAAGTTCGAGGCGCCGAAGACCGCAACCGGGCCGATGGGCCGCTGCATCAGCCGCAGGTCGGGGCGCGGCAGGGGCTGGCGGTCGGGCAGCGCCGGATCGACGCGGCGGTCGAGGTAGTCGCCCTTGCGGATATGGTCCGCGAACAGCCGCAACTGGCCGGTCGTGCGGCCGCGTTCGCCCTGAAGCCGCCCCTCGGGGAGGCCGGTTTCCGCCGTGCCGATGGCGGTGATGGCATCAGCCCGCGCCTCGATCTGGTCGGCGATGGCTTCAAGGAAACGCGCGCGTTCCTCGCGGGTGGTGGCGGCATAGACGACAAAGGCCTCCTCGGCGGCCTCGACGGCGCGGTTCACCAGATCGACGGTGCCGGCGCTGAAGTCATGGGGCGTGCCATGCGCGGGGGCGGATCGGAACGTCCCCTCGCCCGTCAGCCATTCGCCTGCGACCAGATGTTTGCCATGGGGGGTGAAGGTCATTGCATTATCCTCAGAAATGGAAGTCCGCGACGGTATTCCGCCGCCCGAGGGTGAAGGCATCGGCCACCAGGACCATGGGCGCAAGGTCTGCGTCCGATTTTCCTTCGCCTGCCAGCTTTGCCATCCGTGCATAAAGCGCCGGATATTCACCCATGATGTCGTCGGCGCCCTGCACATGCCGTCCGTCGATTTCCAGCCGGTTGCCGCCCATGCGCAGCGCCATCATCCCCGCGTCTGTCCGGAACTCCATGTCCCAGGTCTGCGGGCCTTCCTGGCGGAAATCGAAATCCGCGCCGATCCCCTGACTGAACTGCAAGCGCGCGGCGATGGGGGCTTGGCGGTTCGCCGGGAAATCCAGGTCGGCCGACAGCAGGCGCACCGGATCGGGCAGGATCGCGGTCAGAATCGACAGTGCGTTGATGCCGGGATCGAAGACGCCCATGCCACCCGCTTCGAAGATCCAATCCTGGCCGGGATGCCATTTGCGCACATCCTCGCGCCAGGTGATGCGGCCTTCGTGGACCGTCTTGCCTGCCAGCCAGTCCCGCGCCGCAGCCACCGCCATCGCCATGCGCGAATGCCAGGTGGCGAAGATCGTGACGCCCTGCGCCTGCGCCAGATCGCACAGCGCATGAACCTCGGCCAGGGTCGCCCCAGGGGGCTTTTCCAGCATCAGGTGGCGCCCCGCGCGCAGCACCGCCTGCGCCGCCTCGAACCGCGGCACGGGCGGCAGGCAGAGGCTGACCACCGGGATGTCCGGCCGCGCGGCCAGCATGGCGTCGATATCGGTAAAGGCCTCGACCCCTTCGACGCTGCCGTTGCGGCTGACGGTCGCCGCCAGATCCCAGTCCGAGCTGGCATTCAGCGCCGGCACATGCTGGTCAAGTGCGATCTTCCCGATGCCGACAAGCGCGATCTTCATCAGTGGCTGTCCCGTCCGACCGGATTGCCCCGGCAACCCTTGAGGAAGTCCAGATCCGCGCCGGTATCCGCGCCTTCGACATGGGCCTGGTGCAGCCAGGCATAGCCACTGGCCGGCAACTCGTGGCTGGGCCGCCATTCTGCAAGGCGCAGGGCTAGTTCCTCGTCCGGGATGTCCAGGTGCAACCGGCGGTTCGGCACGTCCAGTTCGATCATGTCGCCGTTGCGGACCACGGCCAAGGGGCCGCCCGCCGCGGCTTCGGGGCTGGTGTGCAGGACCACCGTTCCGTAAGCCGTGCCCGACATGCGCGCATCGGAAATGCGGACCATGTCGGTGATGCCCTTGCGCAGCACCTTGGGCGGCAGGCCCATGTTGCCCACCTCCGCCATGCCGGGATAGCCCTTGGGTCCGCAGTTCTTCATCACCATCACGCAGGTTTCGTCGATATCCAGCGCCTCATCCTCGATGCGCGCCTTGTAGTCGTCGATATCCTCGAACACGACCGCGCGGCCGCGATGGACCAGCAGATGCGGGCTAGCGGCGGACGGTTTCAGCACCGCGCCCTTGGGGGCCAGGTTGCCGCGCAGCACGGCGATGCCGCCCTGCGCCATCAGCGGGCGGTCGGCGGGCAGGATCACGTCCTCGTTCCAGTTGACGACATCCTTGACCTCGTCCCAGATCGAGACGCCGCTGACGGTCAGCGCGTCCTTGTGCAGCAGCCCGGCCTCGCCCAGCCGTTTCAGCACGACGGGCAGCCCGCCGGCATAAAAGAACTCCTCCATCAGGTATTGGCCCGAGGGCATCAGGTTCACGATGGTCGCCACGTCGCGGCCACAGCGGTCCCAGTCGTCCAGGGTGATGTCCACGCCCACCCGGCCCGCGATGGCCAGCAGGTGGATCACGGCGTTGGTGGACCCGCCGATCGCGCCATTGGTGCGGATGGCGTTCTCGAAGGCCTGGCGCGTCATGATATCGCTGGGCTTCAGGTCGTCCTTGACCATCTGCACGATCCGGCGGCCCGACAGTTGCGCCATCACCCGGCGGCGGCTGTCCACTGCCGGGATCGCGGCATTGCCCGACAGCGCCATGCCAAGCGCCTCGGCCATGCTTGCCATGGTCGATGCCGTGCCCATCGTGTTGCAGGTGCCGGTGGACCGCGACATCGATGCCTCGGCCTCCAGGAACTCGTCCTGCGTCATCTCTCCGGCCTTCACGGCCTCGGAAAACTTCCACAGGTGGGTGCCCGAGCCGACACGTTCGCCCCGGAAATATCCGTTCAGCATCGGCCCGCCCGTGACGACGATGGAGGGGATATCGGTGGATGCCGCGCCCATCAGCAGGGAGGGCGTGGTCTTGTCGCAGCCGACCAGCAGCACCGCGCCGTCGATGGGCTGGCCGCGCATCGTTTCCTCGACCGCAAGGGCGGCAAGGTTGCGGAACATCATCGCGGTGGGGCGGAAGGTGTTTTCGGATGCGGAGAAGACCGGAACCTCGACCGGGAAGCCGCCGGCCTCCCAAACGCCCGCCTTCACCTTTTCGGCCAGTTCGCGCAGATGGCCGTTGCAGGGGGTCATGTCGGACCAGGTGTTCATGATGCCGATGACCGGACGGCCGTCGAACAGGTCATGCGGCCAGCCCTGGTTCTTCATCCAGCCGCGATGATAGATCGTGTCACGCGAGGTGCCGCCATACCAGTGCTGGGAACGAAGCTGGCGGGGCCAGGGGGCGGGTTTGAAAGTCATCTTGAGCCTCTAGAGAGTGGCGACGGCGACAGGGATTTCGCCGGTTTGCTGCTGGTCCAGCGGGTTTGAAAGGGGCAGCCCGAAGGCCGGGGATTCGATCTGGAACACGTCGCCGGACTGCGTCTTGATGCCGTCCGCGAAGGACAGCGTCGCGGTGCCGAAGAAATGCACGTGCACGTCACCCGGCTGGCGGAACAGCGCATATTTGAAGTGGTGGTGTTCAAGGTTCGCCAGCGAATGCGACATGTTGGATTCGCCCGACAGGAAGGGCTTTTCCCAGATCGCCTGGCCGTCGCGCAGGATGCGGCTGGTGCCTTCGACATGCTGCGGCAGGTCGCCGATCAGCATCTCGGGGCCGTAGCTGGCCGGGCGCAGCTTGGAATGGGCCAGCCACAGGTAATTGCCCCGTTCGGTCACATGGTCCGAAAACTCGTTCGCAAGGGCGAAGCCCAGGCGGAAGGGCGTGCCATCCGGGCCGATCAGGTAAAGGCCCGCGACCTCGGGTTCCTCGCCCGCGTCCAGGGCGAAGCCGGGGGATACCAGAGCCGCACCGGGGGCCACGGCATTGACGCCATTGCCCTTGTAGAACCATTCGGGCTGCACGCCCGCAGCCCCGCCCTGCGGCTTGCCACCCTCGAGGCCCATGCGGAACATCTTCATGCTGTCGGTCAGCGCCTCGGCGTCCGTCTTGGCGTGCATCGAGTTGCGCGTGGCCGCGCTGCCCAGATGGGTCAACCCGGTACCGGTAAGGTGCAGATGCGCCGGATCGTCGTGATCCAGCGGCAGCAGTACCCGGCCTTCGGCCAGGGCTGCGGCCAGATCGACGGCCTCGCCCTGCCCGCGCGCCCTGACCTCGGCCTGAAGGCCACGCCCTGCGGCGATCGCGGCCAAGGCCAGATCGCGGGTGGAACGCGCGCCGGGCACGATCCAGGCGCTGTCATTCTCGCGTGCGGCGACAACCCGGTCGCCGCCGGGGCTTTTCAGTTGCGACAGAAACATGGTTCTAGCCTTGCTTGTTCTTGTTGTAGACGTCGAAGATCACGGCGGCGAGCAGCACCAGGCCCTTGATGACCTGCTGATAGTCGATGCCGATGCCCATGATCGACATGCCGTTGTTCATCACGCCCATGATCAGCGCGCCGACCACGACCCCGATGATGCGCCCCACCCCGCCCGACATCGAGGCGCCGCCGATGAAAACGGCCGCGATCACGTCAAGCTCGAACCCGACGCCGGCCTTGGGGGTGGCGCTGTTCAGGCGGGCCGTGACGATCATCCCCGCCAGCGAGGCCAGGACGCCCATGTTGACAAAG
>JAPSIP010000061.1 GCA_031178645.1 Paracoccus sp. (in: a-proteobacteria)
TGCGGGCCCGCCCGTCGTTCGCCTGAAGGCTGAAGTGGAAACGCTCGCTCATGGTGGTGCCTGTTTCTGGAACCGGCCGTGTCTAGCGAATGCAAGGGGGCTTCGCAATCCGCCCTGCTCTGGACGTAGGCGAGGGGACCACCTATATCAGGATCGCATTTGACAGGATTTCGCCATGACCGAGCTGCAGGAAGGCGCCCCGCTGATCGCGCCCTCGTCCACCGACCATCCGCTGTATGACAGCGTCGTCGAGGCTTGCAAGACGGTCTACGACCCTGAAATACCCGTCAACATCTTCGACCTGGGCCTGATCTACACCATCGCCATCAACGACCAGAACGAGGTGCGGGTGGTCATGACCCTGACCGCCCCTGGCTGCCCCGTTGCCGGAGAGATGCCGGGCTGGGTCGCCGATGCGGTCGAGGCCATTCCGGGCGTGAAGCAGGTCGATGTGGAAATGACCTTCCAGCCGCAATGGGGCATGGACATGATGTCCGACGAAGCCCGGCTGGAATTGGGCTTCATGTAAGGCCGCCTGCGGCGGCGGTGGCGGGGGCTGTCTGCCCCCGGGTGCCGTTCCGGCACCTCCCCCGAGGATATTTGCGCCAAGGCGAAACGGCATGTGCCTTGATGGAGGCGGGTGGCGCGATTATCTTTCCGGGTGAACAGAAGGAACGCGCCATGTTTGCCATTCCCGGATCGGTCCCGGTCAAGATCACGCCTGCCGCCGAACGCCAGATCGCCCGGCTGATGACGGGCAGGAACGCCTTTGGCCTGCGCATCGGGCTGAAGAAGGGCGGCTGCGCGGGCATGGAATACACGATGGACCTGGTCGAGGCCGCCGAGCCGAATGAGGAGGTCGTGGAACAGGGGGCCGCCCGGGTGCTGATCGCGCCGCGCGCGCAGATGTTCCTGTTCGGGACCGAGATCGACTACGAGAGCGGGTTGCTGGAATCGGGCTTCCGCTTCCGCAATCCCAACGTCACCGACGCCTGCGGCTGCGGCGAATCGGTCCGGTTCGAGCCGCTGGAAGGCAGCCGCGCCGTCTGACGCGGATTGTGCGGCCGGTTTCGGCGCTATCATGATTGCCAGGACCGCCCCCTGCCCCTAAGCCCCCCCAAAGGCTTTGGAGGATTGGCATGGCACCGCGCAAATTGGCCGCTGGCAACTGGAAGATGAACGGCGATCTGGCCGCCCTGGCCGAGATCGACGCCCTTGTGGCGGATTACCCTGCACCCGGCTGCGAGGTCCTGATCTGCCCGCCTGCGCTGTTGATCCATCCCGCGAAGGCGCGTGCGGGCGATGCCATCGCCATCGGCGGGCAGGATTGCCATGCCGACGCCTCTGGCGCGCATACCGGCGACATCGCGGCGGCGCAGTTGCGCGATGCGGGCGCCACCCATGTGATCCTGGGCCATTCGGAACGTCGCGCCGATCATGGCGAGACGGATGCCACGGTCGCGGCCAAGGCGGCTGCGGCCCATGCCGCCGGGCTGGTGGCGATCATCTGCGTGGGCGAGACCGAGGCGCAGCGCGACGCGGGCGAGACGCTGGCTGTCATTGCCGCGCAACTTGATGGATCGATCCCCGACGGGGCCACGGCAGCGAACACGGTCATCGCCTATGAGCCCGTCTGGGCGATCGGCACCGGGCGAACGCCCACCACCGACCAGATTGCCGAGGTCCATGCCCTGATGCGCGAGCGGCTGGAGGGCAAGGTCGCGGATGCGGCGGGTGTGAGGCTGCTTTATGGTGGCAGCGTGAAGCCCGCCAATGCCGCGGAAATCTTCGCGATCCCGCATGTGGACGGCGCCTTGGTGGGTGGGGCAAGCCTGAAGGCCGCGGATTTTGGACCCATCATCGCAGCCCTTGCAGAGGCCTAGGGCTGGCCGGGACCGGCAGGGGCGCGATGGAAACGCGACCCTTGCCCTCTCGCTTGGATCGATAAAGCGCGACATCCGCGTCTTCCAGCATCCGGTCGGTCGTATCGGCGCCGTAACCAGCCGACAGCACGATCCCGACGCTGGCGGAAACATTGCAATCTGGTGGCGAGACGTCTTCGATCCCCTGGATGATGCGCGTTCCGATATCGGTCAGGCCCTGGCAGGTCCAGGCGCCGTCTAGGATCAGCACGAATTCGTCGCCGCCGATCCGCGCCACCCCGTCGCGCGCCCTGACCGTCCGGGTCAGCACCCGCGCCACCTCGACCAGCAGGCGGTCGCCCGCGGCATGGCCCATGCGGTCGTTGACCTGCTTGAAGTTGTCCAGATCCAGATGCACCAGGGCGAAGCCGGGCGTCCCGCGCTGCGGTTCAAAGGCGTTCTGCATCGCCAGCTGCAGCCCCCGGCGGTTCAGCAGGCCGGTCAGGGAATCCGTATGGGCCTCGCGTTCGGCATCCTTGCGGGCCAGCATCAGGTGGCGGTTGAAGCGCGCAAGTTCCTGCTGGACGGCGCGGTTGGCCTCTTGCAGGAACATCAGCTCAAGCGCCAGTTCCGATGGCGCAAAATCCGATTCGGTCAGGCCAAAGACGGCGACAGCTTCGGACAGGGAAACCCCGAAGCAGAAGTTCAGAAGAAGCCCGCCAAAGCCCGGCGCCACGACATGGCCCCGCAGCGACAGCCGCCGATGATGGCGCAGGCGCAAGGCAAGCCGGTTGCCCCCCTTTGCGGCGCGGATCGCCCCGATCACATGGCCCGAAGCGGCCCCCCGCCCCTCGACAAACACTTCCTCGACATCCTGCGCATCCGGGGGCATCAGCTTTCGCATGGTCGGCCCGGCGGAATGGATCAGGCCGCATTCGGCCACGCAGAGATGCATCGGCATAAGCCGGTCCAGCACATCCTGCCCAAAGGTCAAGCCATGGCTCATGACGCATGGATCCTTGGCGAAAGATGGAAAGTCCTTCCTGTTGCAAAGGCGGAATCAGAGATGTCCACGCACAACCCGCTATCCCTCGGGGTAATCACGCAGAGCGCGCCATAGTCATCGGCCATCGCCCGCAAGAGCCCGCTGAGAAGGGCTGTCCACACTGCCTGCCCATGCGAGAAACTGACCCACAACAGGCCATCCTCGCTGCGTGACAAGCCGATCTCGGGGATGTCGAGATCATCGGTGATCAGCCGAATCCGGTCCGGCAATTCCTCGAGCCGCAGAAGAAAATCCAGGAAGTCGCGTCCGCAGAACCGCAGCAGGCGCCAGATTTCCTCCTGCCGCACCAGCCAGGCCCCCAGTTCCTCGACCAGTTCATCCACCGGCTTGTTCAGTCGGCGCGCGGCGTCATGCAGTATTCCGGCGGGGTCAAGGTTTTCCGCCCCGGCCTGAAGGGGCACCGATTCCTCGGCCAGGAAACGTTCGACGGCGCGGCTGACAAGATCGTTCATGGATCACCTCCGCCGCCCTTCATAGGCAACAGGGGTGAACAAATCGCAAACGTCAGACTTCCCAGCCGTAGCTGCCTGGTCCGGCCAAGGCCGTCCGCGCCTGCATCAGGTCGCCGGGAGGAATGGTCAGATCGGCTGCGGCATCCAGGACGCGCCGGTCATCTTCCAGCAGGAAATCCAGCACATGCAACGCGATTTCCGGATCGGAGGCCACCTTTCGCAGGTCTTGCGGGTTCAGTCCCGATGCCTCCAGAAACCCGGCCATCAGGTCGGGCCGTTCCGCCATGTAGATCAGGACCGAGGTGGCCAGATTCTGGGCGGCTTCTCTCGAATATGTCATCGCTGGTCCTTGGATGGGGCGGCTGCTGCCCCTGTTTGGAAACGCTTTGTTAAGGAATCAATGCCATTCTGCACATGTCGTCGAAAAGGGGGCGTTATCGGTGACTGCGCGTATCCTTATCGCGGAAGGCAGTGCGACAAGCAGGATCAGCCTGAAGGTCAGGCTGTCGGGTGCCTGCTACGAGGTGCTGACTGCGGCGACGGGCGATGACCTGCTGTCGCAACTGCGCCAGGGGCGCCCCGACCTGATCCTGCTGGGACCGGGCTTTTCGGGGCTGCGGCTGGCGGATGCATTCCATCTTGTCTCGGTCGAGCGGCCCCGCACGCCCGTCCTGGTGCTTGCCGACGGAGAACGCCGGGTCGAGGCGCTTCAGGCAGGGGCCGCCGCCGTGCTGGATCCGCGCGTGGCGGAACAGATGCTGCTGGCCCGGGTCCGCGGGCTGCTGCGCGATGCCGAGGCTGACGACGCCCCCGACTTCGCCCTGGCCGAGGATGCGGGCGGCTTTGTCCACGCCCCGTCGGGCAACGTTGTCCTTGTGGCCGACCAGCCGGGGCGTGCGCAACGCTGGCGCCACATCCTTCAGCCGCGCCTGAACTGCCGCTTTGCCATCGCCAGTCCGGACGAGACGCTCAGCGCGGCGGCGCATGGCGACGGGGCGGATCTGTACATCATCGCCGCCGATATCGAACAGAAGGGCGACGGGCTGCGGCTGCTGTCCGAACTGCGCTCTCGCAATGGATCAAAGGAAGCGGGCTTCGCCGTCCTTGTCGCGCCCGAGCGGGAGGAGTTGTGCGCGATCGCCCTGGACCTGGGCGCGGGCGAGGTTCTGCCCCTGGACCCGTCCGAGGACAACAATGCGGAAATCGCGGCCTTGGCGCTGCGCAACCAGTTGGACCGCAAGCGCCGGGCGGACAGCCGGCGCCAGGAAATGAAGCGCAACATGGCCTGGGCCATGTCCGATCCGCTGACCGGCCTTCACAACCGCCGCTACGCGATGCCCCGGCTGGCCGAGATCGCCCGCAGCGCGATGCGGCGACAGGACGGCTTTGCGGTGATGGCGCTTGACCTGGATCGGTTCAAGGCGATCAACGACAATTTCGGCCATGCCGCGGGCGACGCGGTTCTGTGCGACATCGCCCGGCGGGTCGAGGGGATCGTGGCCAGCCAGGGCCTGACCGCGCGCCTTGGGGGCGAGGAGTTCCTGGTCGTCCTGCCACACGCGACCGAGGCTGACGCCTTCCGCCTGGCCGAGGAGATCCGCCAGGAGGTCGAGACCCATCCGACGCTGCTGCCGCCGATCTCGGGCGGGGGGCAGGTCCAGGCCACGTTGTCCATCGGCGTGGCTTTCGAACAGGCGCCCTTCTGCATCAGCCGGCCCGACATCCTGGCCGAGATTGCACTGGAACGCGCGGACCGGGCGATGATCGCGGCCAAGTCGCTGGGCCGGAACCGCGTGCTGATGGCGCCGACGCAGCCGGTCTGCTGATGCGACCAATGGTCCGGGAGGGGGACTGGCAACGGTTCCCGTCCGCGCCTACATTGGCACGGTCCAACCCTGCCGGAGACTGCCATGCCCTCGCCCGTCGCAACCCTTGCTTCCCTTGAACGCCCGACGGGCCAGGCGATGCTGCGCGGCGCCTTGGGCCGCTGCCCGGCTTGCGGGGAAGGCAAGCTGTTCCGGTCCTTCCTGAAAGTCGCCGATCACTGCCCCCATTGCAACGAGGCGCTGCATCATCAGCGCGCCGACGACGGCCCGGCCTATCTGACGATCCTGCTGGTCTCGCACCTGGGCGCGCCCTTGCTGCTGGCCTGCTATATCGCATGGCGGCCCTCGGCCATGACGATGATCTGGACCTTCGGCCTTGGCTCTATCATCCTGTCGCTGCTGCTGCTGCCGCGGATCAAGGGCGCATTCGTAGGCCTTCAATGGGCGCGGCGGATGCACGGCTTCGGCGCGGAGCCCCTGCCCTCGTGAGCAATGCTAACCCGCCCATCCGCGGCGCCGCGACCGTCATCCTGTTGCGGCGCGACGCGTCGGGCGCCTCGGTCCTGATGGGGATGCGCGGCGCGGGCGCGGTGTTCATGCCGTCGAAATATGTCTTTCCGGGCGGCGCCGTCGATGCGGCCGATGCCGAGGCGCCCTTGGCCGTGCCCTTGGCCGAGCCGCATCGCAGCCGTCTTCTGCAACAACCGCGCCCCGGATCGGCGCCCGATGCCCATGCCATCGCCGCCGCCGCCCTGCGCGAACTGGCCGAGGAAACCGGCCAGTTGATCGGCCGCCCCGGCGCCAGCGACATGACCGGCTTTGCCGAGGCAGGACTTGCCCCCGACGCCTCGGCCCTGACCTATCTGTTCCGGGCGATCACGCCCCCGGGCCGGCCGCGCCGGTTCGACGCGCATTTCTTCCTGGCCGACGCGGCGGCGCTCGCGACCGATCCCGACGATTTCAGCCGCGCCTGCGACGAGCTTTCGCACCTGCACTGGGTTCCGCTGTCCCAGGCCCGCGCGCTTGACCTGCCCTTCATCACCGAGGTGGTGCTGGCCGAACTGTCGGACCTGATCGCGGGCCTTGCCCCCGACGCGCCCTTGCCGGTGCCGGATACGGTGCCCTTCTTCGACAACCGCACCCCGGCCCCGCGTTTCGCGCAGATCGCCTAGCGGCCCGTGAACCGCGCCGGGCGCTTTTCCAGGAATGCCGTCACGCCTTCGACGAAATCCGCCGTCCGGCCTGCGGCGCCTTGCAGCCGCGCCTCCAGCACAAGCTGCGCGTCCATGTCGTTCTGGGTCGAGGCTTGGACCGCCTCGCGGATCGACAGATAGGCGGCGGTCGGACCTTGGGCCAGTTGCCGGGCACGCGCGGCCACCCCTTGGGCAAAGGCCTCGTCGGGCAAGGCTTCCCAGATCAGTCCCCAGTCGGCAGCCTGCCGGGCACTGACGGGTTCGGCAAACAGCATCATGCCCATCGCGCGGGCCATGCCCACGGCGCGCGGAATGACAAAGGTTCCTCCCGCGTCGGGAACCAGCCCTATCCGCGTGAAGGCCTGGATGAAGCTGGCGCTTTCGCTGGCAATCACCACATCGGCTGCAAGTGCCAGATTCGCCCCAGCCCCGGCAGCCACGCCGTTCACCGCCGCGATCACCGGCGCACGGCAGGCCCGGATCGCGCGCAGCATGGGTTCGTATTCATCCCGAAGCGTGCCTTCCAGATCGGCCGCAGCCGCCCGGTCGGTCAGATCCTGGCCGGAACAGAAGCCGCGCCCGGCGCCGGTGATGACCAGGCAGCGTGCCTCGGCGGGCAGCGTCGTCACGGCCTCGGTGATCTCGGCCCGCATTCGGCTGCTCAGCGCGTTCATCACCTGCGGGCGGTTCAGCGTCAGCGTCGCCACACCGTCACGGATGGCGAATTCGATGGTCTCAAAGCTCATGTCGGTCCCCCTTTTGCGGGGCATCATGACGCAAACGGCGCGCGGGAAAAGCCCGACCCCGCGTCAGTCGCGCATGATCTGGTCCAGCCGGTCGCGCTCGGACTGGCTCAGCGCCTGCGCCTCCTCCGGGCGGGCGGTGGCGCGGGACCGCAGGAACCGCCAGGCGCCCAGCAGGGCCAGCAGCGCCATGACCGGCCCGGCCAGCCACAGGACCAGGTTTCCGCCACGGGCACGCGGCTCGAACAGCACGAACTCGCCAAAGCGGTCCACCACCGCATCGATGACTTCGTCGTTGCTGTCGCCCGCGACGATCCTTTCGCGGACATACAGGCGCAGGTCGCGGCTGATGGGGGCGTTGGATTCGTCGATATTCTCGCCCTGGCAGACCGGGCAGCGCAGCTTTTGCGAAATCTCGCGTGCCCGCGCCTCTTGCCCGGCATCGGGCAGGACCTCGTCGGGCTGGACGGCGAAGGCCGCGACGGGCAGCAGCAGCGCCAGGAGGATCAGAAGCCGCCTCATTCCGCGGCCACCGTCTTGGCGGGCGCACGTCGGGCGCCTGCGGCCACGCGGTAGCGGCGGTCGGACAGGCTGATGATCCCGCCAAGCGCCATCAGCAGCGAGCCTGCCCAGATCCAGTTGGCGAAGGGCTTGATATAGGTCCGCACCGCCCAGCCACCATCGGCCTGCGCATCCCCGATCACCAGATAGATGTCGCGGAAGACGCCGTTGTCGATCGCGGCTTCGGTCGTGGGCATGGCCTGGACCGGATAGACGCGCTTTTCAGGATGCAGCACCGCCACGGGGCGGCCGTCCCGCGCCACCTGCATCGTCGCCGTGGTCGAGATGAAGTTCGGCCCCTCGACCTCGTCAACCGAGGCCAGGGTGATGTCATAGCCCCCGACCTGGAAAGGCTGGCCCACCTGCGCGACGCGGATATCCTCGACCTGCCAGGCCGTCAGCAGGGCCACGCCGATGAAGGTCACGCCCATGCCCGAATGGGCCGTGGCCTTGCCCCAATCCGCGCGCGGCAGGCGCAGCAGGCGCGACAGGCCAGACTGGCCGGTTCGGTGGACCAGTTCGGCCACTGCGCCGAAGATGATCCAGGCACCCAGGCCCGCGCCGATCACCGCAATGGCCGACCGCCCGGTCGAGACTGCAAAGACAAGCGCCATCACCGCCCCGGCCAGGACGAATGCCCCCCAAAGCGGCCGCATGATGCGCGACAGGGTGGCCCGCTTCCAGGGCATGATGGAACCCAGCGGCAGCACGATCGCCAGCACGATCATGAAGGGGGTGAAGGCCTGGTTGAAGAAGGGCGGGCCCACCGACAGCTTGCGGTCCCACAG
>JAPSIP010000385.1 GCA_031178645.1 Paracoccus sp. (in: a-proteobacteria)
GTCGCGGTCCCAGACCTCGGTACGAACGGGGTCGCGGGCATTGATGATGTCCTTCATCCGGGCCTCGATCCGGCCGAGATCCTCGGGCGTAAAGGGATCGGCGCGGTCGAAGTCGTAGAACCAGCCGTAATCGCGGACCGGGCCTATGGTGACCTTCACATCCGGCCAGATGTCCTGCACGGCGCGCGCCATGACATGCGCGAAGTCGTGGCGGATCAGCTCCAGGGCCTGCGCGTCGTCCTTCATCGTGTGGATGCTGATCGTGCCGCTGTCGGTGATGGGCCAGGCCAGGTCGATGTGCCGCCCGTCCAGGCTGGCCGAGATCGCGCGCTTGGCAAGGCTGGGCGCGATGCTTTCCGCGACTTCGGCGGCGGTGACGCCGGCGGTATAGTCGCGCGAATTGCCATCGGGGAAGGTGAGGGAAATCTGGGACATGATCTGTCCTCCTCGTCGGTTTGGCGCCCACGGAACGCCCGGTTGCGGGTTATCGGTGCCCTCCATTGGACGCCGGCGGGAAAACTGTCAAGATAAGCGGCACGACAGCGACAGGTGGGACATGAGCGAATATCTGGACAGCCCGGCCGGGCGGCGCATCGCCTTTCAGCGCAGCAACGGGCGCGGCCCCGGCGTGGTCTTTCTGGGCGGGTTCAAGTCGGACATGACGGGGACCAAGGCCGCCTGGCTGCACGATTGGGCGCGCGGCCAGAACCGCGCCTTCCTGCGCTTCGACTATTCGGGGCATGGTGACAGCAGCGGCAGCTTCGAGGAAGGCAGCATCGGCGACTGGTTCCAGGACGCGTGCGCCGTGATCCAGGCGCTGACGGACGGGCCGCAGGTGCTGGTGGGATCCTCGATGGGTGGCTGGATCGCGCTGCTGCTGGCCCGTGCCATGCCGCAGCGGGTCGCAGGGTTGGTGACAATCGCCGGCGCGCCCGATTTCACCGAACGGGGGTTCTGGGCGGGCTTTTCCGATGCGCAGCGCGAAACGCTGATGCGCGCGGGTCGGCTTGAGCTTCCCAGCGACTATAGCGACCAGCCCTATGTCATCACCCGCCGCCTGATCGAGGATGGCCGCCATCATCTGGTGATGGACCAGCCCCTGCGGTTACCGTTTCCGGTCCGGATGCTGCAAGGGACGGCGGATGAGGACGTGCCCGCTGATTGGGCCGTGCGGCTGCTGGACCACGCGGCGGGCGACGATATCCGCCTGACGCTGGTCAAGGGCGCCGATCACCGCTTTTCCACGCCGGAATGCCTACAGTTGATCGCGGCGTCGATCGACGATGTTCTGGCCTAGGCTGGCGCTTGGCCTGCTGTCGGCGCTTGCGCTGTTGTGGGTCTTTGGACCCAGGGACCGGCTGCGGACGGATCAGACAGGGACGCCTGTGCCTGCCGACCTGCAGGCTTGGCTGGACGACCGCGAGACGGGGGTCAAAGCCGAGGTTGCATCCGTCCTTCACTGGGCGGGCAAGCCGGGAGAGGTGACCGAGATCGCGATCCTTTACCTCCACGGCTTTTCAGCCGGTCCTGCTGAATTGCGGCCCCTGCCGGAACAGGTGGCCGCGCGCCTTGGGGCCAATCTTCTGGCGATCCGGCTGACGGGGCACGGGATGGACGGCCGGGCGCTTGCTGCGGCCCGCGCGCAGGACTGGTGGCAGGATCTGGCGCAGGGGCTGGCGGCAGCCCGGCAGATGGGCCGCCGGGTGGTGGTGATGGGCATGTCCACCGGCGGCACGCTTGTGGCTTTGGGGGCGCGTGATCCGCATCTGGGCCGGATGATGGACGGGGTGGTGCTGCTGTCGCCCAATTTCCGGCTGCGGGCGCGGCAAAGCTGGCTGCTGGATTTGCCCTT
>JAPSIP010000062.1 GCA_031178645.1 Paracoccus sp. (in: a-proteobacteria)
CTTCGCCATCGATGGTTACCGAGGCGATCTGGTCGTTGTCCACCCGCTGGATGAAGTCGGAATAGCTGATCTGCCGGCTGTTCATGGTAGTGGCGCCGTCGCTGAACAGGTTGAACAGCGCCAGGATCATCAGGAAAAGGACGACCCAGAAGGCCAGATTACGTGCGTTGCCCAATATCGGACCTCCGGCGGAAAGCGGTTTGGCTTGAAAATAGGGATTCTGGGCGCAGGTTCAATGCGCCATCACCAGCCTGCGGAAATGTGACGCAACCCGGACCGGAAAGATCTCATACGGCGCTTGCGGCCGGACCAGGGGCGCTGCCACCAGACGGTCGCCTTCCCAGACGGCGGGGCTGGCCGCAGCCTCGTCCCGCGACAGGCCCGCGAGGCGCCATTTGACGCGCGCCACCTCGCCCAGGCCCAGGGCCGCGACATGCTGGCCGGACTTCAAGCCCTTGATTTCCCATCGGTTGTCCCAGACACCCTCTTGGGCATTCGGCGCCCGCAGCGCGGCGGCGGTTTCCCGGAACAGCCGGATGCGGTCGCCCGCAGGTTCGATCAGCGCGCCGTCCAGGGTGACGCGGTTACCCGTGGCGACGGCGTTCAACGCGTGCAGCACGGTGTTCCGGCGCGGGGGGTAATCCGCCCCGGTAATCCATCGACAGGCCGCGACGATCAGGCGGCGGCGGATTTCAGGGGGTGCTTCCTGGTAGGCGCGGCGGTGCAGCGTCAGGCTGCCGTCCCTTGCCTCGGCATCGCGGGCCGCATGGGCGGCGTAATGAGACAACGCGTCCCGCGCCTCCTGGATATGACAGGCGGCGCGCGCAAGGGCGGGGATGTCCAGGTCCATCGCCTGCATGGCCTGCCGGATGCGGATGCGGTCGAAGTCGGTGTTGTCGTTGCTGGGATCGTTGATCCACCCGATCCCGCGCGCCCGCAGCCAGTCCCGCAGGTCATGCCGTCCCGTGCCCAGCATCGGCCGCAGCCAACGGGTGCCGAAGGCATCGCGCCATTCCGCCATCGAGGCCAGCCCGTCGATTCCCGATCCGCGCGCCAGCCGCATCATCAGCGTTTCGGCCTGGTCGTCCGCCGTATGGCCCAGCACCACCGCCGAAAGCCCGTTGCGCTGCGCCCAGCCCGCCAGCAGCCGCAGCCGGGCATCGCGCGCATTCGCCATCAGGTTCCCGGCATCCGTTCCCCGTTGCCACAGCAGGGTCGCATGTGACAGGCCAAGCGCGCGGGCGGCCCGGCCGACCTGTCGCGCTTCATCGGCACTTTCCGGACGCAGGCCATGATCGACGGTGGCGACCATGATCCGGCGGCCGCGCGCCCATTCGGCCATCAGATGCATCAAGGCCACCGAATCGCCGCCGCCGGACACCGCCACGCCTATGGCGTGCATGTCGCCTGCCAGCCGGTCCAGGGCTGCGTGAACGCGGAAAGCTGGATCGGCGGCGGGCAGTGTCATGGCGCGGCTATTGGTGTTCAGCCAGATCGGCCTCGGCCTCGCCCTCGGCGTCGAAGCCGGGGGGCAATGCGCCCAGGTCGTTGCTGCCGCAGGCCAGCCGGCTCATCCGCGTCTCGGCCTCGGCGGCGAAGGGCGTGCCGGGGAAGCGGGCGGGGATTTCAGCCAGATACAGGCAGGAGGCGGTGGAATCGCCCTCACCCTCGATCACGCGGGCGATGCCCAGCAGGCTTTCGGCAGCGCGCGGACCGTCGGGATCGGCCGAGAAGCCTTCCAGCCATGCGGCCGCCGCCCCGCGCAAATCGCCCGCGCTGTCCAGGGCCGCGCCGCGCAGGAACAGCGCTTCGGCCGTCAGGGCGCCTCCGGCATGGGTCTGGGCGACGGTGCCGAACATGTCGGCCGCGCGACGGAAATCACCGCTGGCCATCACCTGGCGGGCCGCGTCGAAATCGGCCTGTTCGCCCGCCGAAGAAGGCTTGCCGCCGGGCTGCTGCGGCGTTGCAGGCAGCGCGGGCGCGGTCGGGCCACCGGGCAGGCGGCCGGGATCGGGCGTGGTCAGCGCGGCCAGATCGCAGGTCACGTCCATCTCGCACAGCCGGAATTCAAGGTCGGCGATGCGGCGGTTGCTGTCGGCGATGACCCGGTCGATGCGGTTCTGCAACTGCTCGGTCCGGTCGGTCAGTCGCGCCAGGTGCTGTTCCATCGTGTTCATGCGGTCGATGGCGGCGTCGCCCCCGGCGGCCTGGAAGCCCTCGGCCCCCGAGGCGACAAGGTCGGATCGCAAGGACTGCAACTGGGCGCGCACCGCGTTCAGCTCGGCCCGCAGATCGGCCAGGCTGGGTTCCTGGGCCGCAAGCGGCAGGGCCACCGTCACGGCCAGGGCGGCTGCGGCGATGACGCGAAGGATCACGATCCGGCCCCCGTGGCGCTGACCACGGTCACGACCCGGCGGTTGTTGGCATAGCAGGCCTCGTCCGAGCAGACCTCGCGCGGGCGTTCCTTGCCGAAGCTGAGCGTGCGGATGCGGTCAGAACCCACGCCCTGCGCGATCAGGTATTCCTGCACCGCACTGGCGCGGCGCGCGCCAAGGGCAAGGTTGTATTCGCGCGTGCCGGTTTCCTCGGCATGGCCCTGGACGACGGCGCTGAAATTCGTGTGCGTCTTCAGCCATTCCGCCTGACGCGCCAGGATGCCGCGCGCCTCGGTCGTCAGGGCAGTCTGGTTGGCCGGGAACAGCACCGTGTTGCCCACGCTGTTGTTGAAGTATTCCGCCGTGGCCTGGGCGCCCAGCACCCCGCCTGCAAGGTCGCCCTGATACAGCGCGCCGCCCGCGGCATTGGCATAGGGATCGAACACCGGCGCCTGGACGACCGGCGGCGCGGGTTGCGCGCAGGCGGCAAGGGTCAGCAGCAGGGCGGCGGCAGCGGGCTTTTTCCAGACGATCATCGGGCTATCCTTCCGGCGCGGTGGCTCAGGGCATCAACGGACCCCAAGAGGGATCCGAGGCGGCAAAGTCAAGGCTCAGCGGTCGCATATTGCGCCCGGTGATGTCCACCGAATGCAGCTTCGGCTGGCCGTTCCCGCCGGGCGCGACCCGCGTGAACATCACGACGCGGCCATTGGGGGCCCAGGTCGGGGACTCGTCAAGGAAAGATTCGGTCAGGGTCTTTTCGGCCGATCCGTCCGTGCGCATGGTGGCGATGTGGAAGCGGTCGCCGACCTGCTTGGTAAAGGCGATCAGATCCCCCTTGGGCGACCATGCGGGCGATCCATAGCGGCCGTCGCCGAAGCTGATCCGGGTCGGCTCGCCTCCGTTCACGCCCACGACGTAAAGCTGCGGATTGCCGGAACGGTCGGATTCGAACACGATCCGCTGGCCGTCGGGGCTGAAGCTGGGCGCGGTGTCGATCGAGGGCGACTGCACCAGCGGCCGCTGCGCGCCCGAGGCCGCGTCCATCAGCCAGATGTCGGTATTGCCGCCCTGTTCGCGCGAATAGACGATCCAGCGTCCGTCCGGGCTGAAGCGAGGCGAAAAGGCCATGCTGTTGGTGTCCTGCGTCAGCGGGCGCGAGGATACGGTGGCGATGTCCAGCACCCGGATCTGCGGAAAGCCGCTGTCGAAGCTGGTATAAACCAGCCGCCGCCCGTCGCGCGAAAACTGCGGCGCCAGCACCAGGGAGGCGCTGTCGGTCATCCACAGGATGTTCTGGCCGTCATAATCCATGACCCCGACGCGCTTGATCCGCGCGTCCTTGGGCCCGATTTCCTGCACGAAGGCCACGCGGCTGTCGAAATAGGGCTGCTCGCCCGTCAGGCGGGCATAGATCTGGTCGGCGATCTTGTGGGCCGCGCGGCGCCAGTCGCTTGCGCGTGCGTCGAACTGCATCCCGTCGCCCTGCGGCTGGCCTGCAAAGACGTCATACAGCCGGAATTTCACGCTGATCGCGTCGCCCGACTGCGTCACCTCGGCCGAGACAAGCGCCTGGGCACTGGCCGCGCGCCAGTCCTCATAGGCGATTGCCTCGCCAAAGCTGCCCGGCGCGGCGGCCGCGCCTGCGGCGATTTCGCGGAACAGGCCGGTGCCGGTCAGGTCGGCCGCGACCACGTCGCGGACCCGCTGCGCGACCTCGGCATCGCCGTGGAAGGCGGGGATGGCGATGGCCATCGGCTCGGTCACACCATCGGTGATCTCGATCTTCAGCGGTCCGTCCTGCGCGAAGGCGGGAACAGAGGGCACCGCGACGGCGGCCAGGGCCATCGACAGGGTCACGGTCAGCGTCCGAAGCATCATATCCTCATCATCCTTGCGACAGGGCGGGGAAAACCCCGGCGTCAGTCAATCCCGATGCCGTCGGGGCGAAACTCGACCACCACGTCGCGCCAACGGCTGAACTTGTCGAAGGGCAGCGGGAAACCCGCGCCGCCGCACATCATGATCGCCCGCCGGGCGACCTGGAAGGCGTGCTGGGCGCCGGCATCCGTGCCGCCCCGGTAATCCGCGATCCGCAGGCTGGAGTCGATCGGCCTGCCATCGGCGGTCATGCTGAAGGCGACCGAGACCGACATCTGCTGCGCCTCGAGCGACAGCGCGCCCTCGTTCCAGCACTGGCGGATCGCGGTGCGGAAGGCGTCCTTTTCGGCCAGTGACAGGGGCTGCGCCCCGGACAGGCTGGACATGTCGATGCCGTCCAGGGGCGTGGGACGGATGGCCGAAGGCGCAAGCTGCAGTGGCTCGGCAAAGCCGCCCTGCGTGGCATCCGTCCCCTCGGCCCCGCCGCCCGCCATGGCCCCGGCCAAAGCCGCCGCCAGCGGATCCTGCGCGGCCGAGGCGCCCGAGCCGCCCTCGATCGTCTGGCTGTTGCCGCCCACCGCATCGCCGGTCGAGGCAGTGTCGGTGCCCTTGGCCCCTGCATTGCCTTCCTGCGCCTCGCGCAGCGCATCCTCGAGCGCCTGCTGGCGCGCGGCCTCGGCGGCGGCCCGTTCGGTTGCCTCGCGTTCCGCAGCCTCTCGCTCGGCAGCAGCCTGGCGTTCTTCCTCGGCCTGGCGCTCGGCCTCCGCCCGGCGCTCCTCGGCCTCGCGCTCGGCAGCCTCGGCGGCGCGGCGTTCCTCGGCTTCGCGGGCCTCGCGTTCGGCCGCGGCGCGACGTTCCTCTTCGGCTTCCCGTTCCGCCGCGGCGCGGCGTTCTTCCTCGGCTTCACGTTCGGCTGCGGCCCGACGCTCTTCCTCGGCGCGGGCCTCGGCCTCGCGGCGCTCTGCCTCGGCCTGACGTTCCGCTTCGGCTTGGCGTTCCGCTTCCTCGGCCTCGCGCGCCCCGGCGGCACGACGTTCTTCAGCGGCACGGGCTTCGGCCTCACGCCGTTCCTCGGTCTCGCGCTCGGCACGTTCCGCAGCCTCGCGGCGCTCCTGCGCTTCGCGGCGCTCGGCGGCCTGTTGCTCGGCCTCGGCTTCGGCCTGGCGCTCCGCCTCGGCCTGCCGGTCGGCTTGCTCGGCTGCGGCTTGTTCAGCACGGCGCGCTTCCTCGGCGGCTTCGCGTTCGGCGGTCAGGCGGCGTTCCTCGGCCTCGGCAGCGGCGGCGGCGGCGCGTTCCGCTTCCTCTGCGGCGCGGGCGGCTTCGGCGGCAGCACGACGCTCGGCCTCCTGCTGGGCCAGCCGGGCATTGCGCTGTTCCACCAGTCCTTCGGGACGCTGCCGCGGCAGGGCTGACCGGGCAAGGGCCAGTTCCGACTGCGGCGCGGGGGGCGCGGCCTGGTCGGTCGCTGGCGCGCCAGGGCGCGATGGCGTTGCATCGGCCACCGGCGCATCGGTGGCCGCCGGCGTTTCTGGTGCGGCGTCGTCCGCCGTCTGGTTATCAACAGGCGCGCCCAGATCGGTCGCCACGGCAACCGGGTCGGGCCTGTCGAAATCGGACAGGTCGGGCTGCGCCTCGGGCACGTCGGGTCTGGTCAGTTCCTGAGCGGCGGTTTCCGCATCCGGGGCACTGGCACCGGCGGGCACTTGGCCTGCGTCATCCTCGGCGGCAGGGGCTGGCAAGGTGGCAACGGCGGTTGCATCGCGCCCGACCGGACCTGCGCCACGGGATGCGGCGGCCAGGGCCTCGAACTCGGCCCCGCTCATGGTCGCAACCTCGGTCGTGCGCAGGGGGGCCGAGGGCTGCGGGCGCAGGAACACCCCGCCAAAAATCGCCCAGAGAATCAGCGCGCCATGCGCCGATCCCGAAACCCACCAACCGATGCGGCCCTCGCGGTCCTCCATGGCGTCAGCCGTCCATCCTGGGCCCGCCGGTATCCGTCACCAGCACGATATCGGACAGCCCGGCCGCATTCAGCGCGCCCATGACCTGCACCACGCGGGCATAGGGGATCGCCCCGTCCGCGCGCAGGAACACACGCTGGCTTTCGCGGCTGGCCAAGATTTCGCGCAACCGGGTAACGATCTGGTCCTGCGCCACCGGCGCGTCCATCAGCACCACGTCGCCATCAGCGGGGATCGAGATGACCAGCGGTTCCTCGGGTTCGGTGGGCACGGCGGTGGCTGCGGTCTGCGGCAGGTTCAGCGGCACGCCCGCCGTCATCAAGGGTGCCGCCACCATGAAGATCACCAGCAGCACCAGCATCACGTCCACAAAGGGCGTGACGTTGATTTCCGACATCGGCGCGTTGCGGCGCCTGCCCCGACCCTTGCGGCTGACGCGCTTGACGACGGCGCCCGACATCTTACGCCTCGTCCATCTGGCGCGACAGCAGGGTCGAGAACTCGTCGGCGAAGGCTTCCCAGTTGCCGGTCACGCGCTCGGCGTCGCCCGACAGCTTGTTGTAGAAAACGACCGCCGGGATCGCGGCCAGCAGGCCCAGGGCGGTGGCCAGCAGCGCCTCGGCAATGCCGGGGGCGACGACGGCCAGGCTGGTATCCTGGGACATGGCGATGCCCTCGAAGGCGGTCTTGATGCCCCAGACGGTGCCGAACAGCCCGATGAAGGGCGCGGTGGACCCCACGGTCGCCAGGAAGGACAGGCCGCGGAACAGGCGCGACTCCTCTCGCTGGATGGCGACGTTCATGGCGCGGTCGATGCGGGCCGGTCCGCCGGGGATCAGGCCGCCATCGTCGCGGTGGCTGCGGCGCCATTCAATCATGCCGGCGGCGAAGATGCGCTCCGACGCGCCCGAGGGCCGGTCGCCCAGCCGGTCATACAGGTCGTCCAGCGGCTCGCCCGACCAGAAGGCGCGGTCGAAGCGGGCGGCTTCCTTGCGGGCCTTGGCGAAGGCCAGGAACTTCTGGATGATGATCGCCCAGGCCCAGACCGAGGCCACGATCAGCAGCACCATCACCACCTGCACCGTCAGCGAGGCCCGCGCAAAAAGCGCCATCAACGAGAAATCAAGGGCCTGCGCGGCCTGGATCGGTTCCATCTTCACTGCCTTTTCGTCGTGATCCGTCACGAATCCGACCTTGGTCCTGGCCGGTTTGCGGGCCTTCTAGCGCCTTCCTAGCAAAGGTTGCAGCCCCTGGCTGCAACACAATGCCGTCACTGTCCGACAGGTGCGGCCCCCGCGCCTCAGTCGAGGGCCAGGGCTTCGACCAGGGGTTGGGGCAGCCGCACCGGCCGTCCCGCGCCGTCAAGGCAGGCCAGCGTGACACGCGCGGCAAACAGCGCCTCGTCCCCGCGCCGGACGGTTTGGTCCACCACGATCCGCGCCGCCGTCATCTGGACCAGCCGCGTCTCGACCGCCAGCAGGTCGTCGAAGCGGGCGGGGCGCAGATAGTCGGCCTCGATCCGGCGGACGGCGAAGACATGGCCGCCTTCCTTCATCGCCACCTGGTCGATCCCTAGGTCGCGCAGCCAGTCCGACCGGCCGCGCTCGATGAATTTCAGGTAGTTCGCGTAATAGACGATCCCGGCAAGATCGGTGTCCTCGTAATAGACCCGGACGGACATGCTGTGCGTCATGTGTCCCCCATCCTGGCCGCCAGGCGCAGGGCATGGGCGGCATCCGTGGCAGCGACCGGCAAAACCGGATCATAGGCCGCCCGGATCAGCGCCGCCATACCGGCCGACGGCGTAATGTCGCGGGCGAAGGTCAGCGCGCAGCGCATGAACAGCGCCTCGGCCAGTTGCGCCGGGTGGCTGTCGGCCAATGCGCCGGATATGCGCAGAAAGCCCAGGCAAGCACGAATGCCGCCATCCGCGTCAAAGCGGAACATGCGGTACTGGTCCGCATCGGCTTCCGCCAGCCGGTCAGGAAGGCCGGGCGCATCGGTCAGCCGGTCAAGGTCGGGAACATCGGCCAGTTCCGCCCAGTCTCGCACGAAGAACAGCATCAGGTTCGCGCCCATCTCGGGATCGGTGTCCGCCAGGGGATGACGGGCATGGGCAAAGCCCGCGCGGATGGCGCCACGAAAGATGTCCAGGCTTTCATCGGCCAGCCCGAAGATCACGGGTGCCACCGGCCGCCCCCAGCGGGCGCAGAGGAATGTCCCGTCCGG
>JAPSIP010000063.1 GCA_031178645.1 Paracoccus sp. (in: a-proteobacteria)
CGGGCCGGGTATAGATCACCCCGAACAGGAAGTCGTTCCAGATGCCCGTGACCTGAAGGATCACCGCCACCGTGAAGATCGGCAGCGACATCGGCACCAGCACGCGCAGGAAGATGCCCCAGAAGCCCGCGCCATCGACGCGCGCGGCCTTGAACAGTTCCGGCGGCAGCGAGCTGAAGTAGTTGCGGAACAGAAGCGTGATGATCGGCATCCCGAAGACCACATGGACCAGCACCAGCCCCCAGACCGACCCCATCAGCCCGATCTCGCGCAGGATGATGACGATCGGATAGATCATCACCTGGTATGGGATGAAGGCGCCGAAGATCAGGATGGTGAAGAAGACCTCGGACCCCTTGAAGCGCCAGTTGACCAGGGCATAGCCGTTCACCGCCGCCACCGCGATCGACAGGATCGTGGCCGGTATGACAATGGCGACCGAGTTCCAGAAGCCGCGCGACAGCCCGTCGCAGTTCAGCCCGGTGCAGGCCGACGACCAGGCCTTGACCCAGGGTTCAAAGGTGATCTCCAGCGGCGGGGCGAAGATGTTGCCCATGCGGATCTCGGGCATCCCCTTCAGCGAGGTCATGACCATCACCCACAGCGGCAGCAGGTAATAGGCCGAGAAGATCAGAAGCCCGCCATAGATCATGATGCGCTTGCCCGACAGGCGGCGCGTGGGGGCGACGCCGGCCGGTCCGTCCAGCAGCCTGCCGCGCGGGGCGGCGCTGCGGGACCGGGCGGCGGCGGCCGCGGGATATGCCGCGTCAGACATGGCGTTTCCTTCCCATGCGGAAGATTGCGAAGGGCACGATGATCGCCAGCACCGCGGCCAGCATCATGGTCGAGGCCGCGAAGCCCTGGCCCAGGTTCTGGTTGCCGAACATGTAGTCATAGACGTATTTCGCGGGCACTTCGGACGCGATGCCCGGCCCCCCGCGCGTCAGGGCGACGACAAGGTCGTAAAGCTTGATGATCCCGGCCGAGATCAGCACGATGCAGGTCGCGAAGACCGGCTTCATCATCGGCAGGATGATGAACAGATAGGTCTTCCAGGCGGGGATCCCGTCCACCCGGCTGGCCTTCCAGACATCCTCGTCGATGCCGCGCAGGCCGGCCAGCATGATGACCGTGGTCAGCCCCGCGCCCTGCCAGATGCCTGCCGCCAGAAGCGCCAGGATGACAAGGTCCGGGTTGTTCAGCGGATCAAAGGTGAAGCCGGAAAAGCCCATGCCGCGGATGATGTGCTGCAACCCGAAATCGGGGTTCAGGATCCACTGCCAGACAACGCCCGTCACGATGAAGCTGAGGGCATAGGGGAACAGGATGATGGTGCGGAACCCGTCCTCGAACCGGATTTTCTGGTCCAGCAGCACGGCCAGCAGAAAGCCGATGGCCAGCGTCAGCACCAGCGACAGGACGCCGTAGATGGCAAGGTTCTCGATGGACACCTGCCAGCGGGGGGTGGACCACAGCCGCTCGTATTGCGCCAGGCCCACGAAATCCAGCCGGGGCAGCAGGCGCGAATTGGTGAAGGAATAGACCACCGTCCAGAGCGAGCAGCCGATGAAGACCACAAGGGCCGTCAGGATCATCGGGGTGGCGGCCAGCTTGGCGGGCCAGTTCTGGAACAGTCGGATGGGAGGGCCGGAATGGGCCATCGCAGGTACCTCCGGTCAAGGACGGGGATCCGGCCCAGGGCGGGCCGGACCGCGATGCATCACATTTCCGACTGGACGATCTGGACGAAGCGCGCGTGCGCGTCCTCGGCGCCGAGGCTTGATCCGAAGAACTCGGCCGTCAGATCCTCGATCTGCCCGCGCGAATCCGACGACATCACCAGGTCGATGGTGGGGATGGTGTTGCCGGCCTTCAGCGTTTCAAGCCCGGCCTGGGTGCATTCGTTCACTTCCGCCAGGTCGATGTCGCCGCGCACCGGCAGCGATCCCTTGGCCGCGTTGAAGGCCACCTGCGCTTCTTCCGACAGGATCACCTGGGCCAGGGCGCGCTGCGCCTCGGTCATGGCCTCGTCGTCGTTGACCGGGAAATAGATCGCGTCGCCGCCCGTGGCGATGACGGGTTCGCCCCCCAGGCCGATATGGCAGCCGTAATCCGTGCCCGCGGTCTTGCCGGCCAGGGCGAACTCGCCCTGCGCCCAGTCCCCCATGACCTGGGCCGCCGCCGTGCCCTCGATGATGCGGTTGGTGGCCATGTTCCAGTCGCTGAGATTGCCGCCCGAGGCCAGGTCGCGGGCAATGGCATATTCAGCGAAGATGTTCTTCAGCGTGTCGCTGTTCAGGGCGTCCTCGTTCCGCTCGGCGAAGACCTGGTTGTAGAAGTCGGCCCCGCCGATCCCCGAGATCATCGCGTAAAGCAGAAGCGCCGTCTGCCAGCCCTGCATCCCCTGCGCCAGGGGCAGGATGCCCGCCTCGCGCAGCGCGGGGGCGGCGGCCTTCAGTTCTTCCCAGTTGGTCGCAGGCTCGACGCCGGCCTTTTCAAAGGCAGCCAGCGAGGTCCACATCCATTGCGGCGAATGGATGTTCAAGGGCGCGCAATAAACGCGGCCCTCGAAGGTGCAGGCGTCCAGCAGCGAGACGGGGTTGATCGAGTCGCGCCAGCCATTGGCCTCGGCCACCTCGGTCAGGTCCTGCATCAGCCCGGCCTCGACCAGCTCCTGTGCCTGCAAACCGTGGTTGAACTGCGTGGCCCCCATCGGATCGCCGCCGATGATCCGCGACACCATGATCGGCCGCGCGGTCGAGCCCGAACCGGCGATGGCGCCGTCGACCCAGCTATGCCCGGTCTGTTCCTCGAAGATGCGGGCCAGTTCCTGCACGGCGGCAGCCTCGCCGCCCGAGGTCCACCAATGGGTCACCTCCAGGTCGGCCGCCATCGCGCCAAAGGGCAAAATTGTCAGTGCAGCGCCCGCCAGCAGGCGGCGCATCGAAATGTTCTGCATTGTCATCCTCCCGTTTGTCCGGCGCAGCATGGCGCCGGCAGCATCGGTTCAGCCTCTCCCAGGCCGATGTAAACGATTGCTACCAATTTCATCTCATAGCCATTGCCATCCCGTCAACAAAAAATGTAATCCATTACAAAGGTGCTGGACGGCGGGAAATCATGGCCATTGGGATCAAGGAAATCGCTCGGCTGGCGGGGGTCTCGACCGCGACCGTCAGCCGCGCCTTGTCGCAGCCCGCGCGGGTATCGCCCGAAACGCGGGCGCAGGTGATGGCGGTGGTCCAGGAACATGACTACCGCGTGAATTCCTTCGCGCGCTCGCTGCGGGTCAGGCGGGCGGACGCGGTGCTTGCCCTTGTGCCGAACCTGGGCAACCCCTTCTTTTCCGAAATCATCGCGGGCATCCAGGACGGCCTGACCCCCGCGGGCCTGGATCTTCTGGTCACCGATACCCTGTCCCAGCAGGAACGGCGGCAATCGCCCGTGACGCATCTTCAGGCGGCCAGGGCGGACGGGCTGATCTGCCTCGACGGTGCGCTGCCGCCGGATATCCTGGACGAACTGGCCGCGCCCGACGTGGCCGGCCGCGTGGTCTTTGCCTGCGAATGGCCGGAAGGGCGCGACTTCCCGGCCGTGCGCAGCGACAACCGCGCGGGCATGGCCCTGGCCGTGCAGCACCTTGTCGGGCTGGGCCACCGCGACTTCGCGCTGCTGACGGGGCCTGCGGGCAACATCCTGACGCATGAACGGCGCGAAGGCGCCGAGGAGGCCTTGCGCCAGGCGGGGCTGTCCCTTCCCCCCTCGCGCATCGCCGGCGGCAGCTTCGAGATTCGCGACGGCTTTCGCGCGGCGGGCGACCTGATGCGGATGCCGTCCCGGCCCACGGCGATCCTGTGCAGTTCCGACCAGCTTGCGATCGGCTGCATCTCCGGCCTGTCCGAACTGGGCGTCCGCGTGCCCCAGGACGTGTCGGTCGTGGGCTTCGACGACATCGCGCTTGCGGCCTATTCCCGCCCGCCCCTGACCACGATCCGGCAGGACCGCCGCCGCCTGGGCCGCATCGCGGCGCAGCGGCTGCTGTCCAGCCTGGCGGGCAAGCCCCCGGCCGAGACGCTGACCACCCTGCCGGTCGAGATCGTGGTGCGCCGGTCAACCGCGCCCGGTCCCAAGGCCGCGAACTAGGCCGCAGCCTGCCGCCCGGAACCGATGCCGGGGCCCCCGAATTGATCCGGCGACGCGGGCAGATCCCCTGACCCAACCGGCGATCAAAGGTGCAGATGTCCGACCCCCTTCCCCCCTCCGTCGAGGCGCTGACCCTTCTGCGGGACATCGGCCCCACGGACCGGATCCTGCACGTGGCCCGCGACGAACGGACGGCCGAGGCCCTGGCCGCCTTCCTGGGGCGCGCGCTGCCCGACCGCCGGGTCCTGTTCATGCCGCCCTGGGACTGCCTGCCCTTCGACAGCGCCTCGCCCACGCCCGACGCGATGGGCCGCCGCATGGCCGTCCTGCACCAGTTGCAGGATCCGCAGCCGGGCGACATCGTCGTGGCTCCGCTTTCCGTGCTGCTGCAACGCCTGCCGCCGTATGACGCCCTGCGCAGCCTGTCCATCGGGACGGGCGATCCCCTGGACACGGCGGCCCTTGAGGCTTTTGCCCGGCGCGCGGGATACACCGCCGACGACCGCATCGACGAGCCGGGCGAAATCGCCATTCGCGGCGGCACGGTCGAGATCTTTGCCGCCGGCAATGCCCTGCCCTGCCGGATCGAGCTGTCGGACGGGGTCGTGACCGCGCTGCGCTGCTTCGATCCCGTGACCCAGCGATCCACCGGAGAGGTCGACCGGCTGGACATCGTCCCCGTGACCGAACTGCCCCCGGCCGAGGATCCCGGCGAACGCGGGGCGGAACATCGCCTGCCCAAGGCCTGGCCGGGCCTGACGACGCTGCCCGACCACATGGGCGACGCCCGGATCATTGCCCTGCCTGCGACCCTGGCCCTGGCGGAACGCCGGCTGGCCCGACTTGACGAAGCGCGGGCCGAGGCCGAGGCCGACGGGGCCCATCCCCTGCCCGTCGATGCCCTGTATCTGGGGGCGTCGGAATGGGTGGATCTGGCAGCCCGCATCCAGGCGCCGGACCCCGGCGACTGGACCGCCGTTCCCGCCTTTGCCGCCGCCGCCCGGCCGCGCGCCCGGCTGGCGCAGTATCTGTCCAGCGACGCCGTGGCGGGACGGCCTGTGGTCTTTGTCGCCGGATCCGAATCGGAACGGGCGCGCATCACCCGCATGGTCGCGCAGGCCGCCGGCGATCCGCCCGCGCGTGCCGCCACCTGGGCCGAGGCCCTGGGCCAGGATAGCGCCGTCCTTCTGGCCGATCTGGCCGAAGGCGCGGTCGCCCCCGACGTGGCCCTTGTCACCGCGCAGGACCTGCTGGGCAGCCGCGCCGGATCAAGCCCCCGCCACGCGTCCCTGCAGGCGCTGCCCTCGGCCGGGCTGGAACTGGGCGATATCGTCGTCCACCAGGACCACGGCCTCGCGCGGCTCGAGGGGCTGGAGCCGCTGGATCCCGACGACCCCGGCACCGAGGCGATCCGCCTGACCTTCGCCCGCGACGAACGCCTGATGGTGCCGACCCATGACGCGGGCCGGATCTGGCGCTATGGCAGCGCCGATGCGGGGGTCAAGCTGGACCGCCTGCGCGGGACGGCCTGGCCCCGGCGGCGCCAGGCCACGGCCGAGGCCCTGGACCGGCTGGCCGATCAGCTTGTGGCGCTTGCCCGCGAACGGGATGCGGCAAAGGCGCCGGAACTGGTGCCCCCTGCCCGCGACTATGAACGCTTCATCGCACGCTTTCCCTTTCAGCCCACCCCCGACCAGGCGGCGGCGGTTCGCGCGGTGCTGGCCGACATGGCCTCGGGGCGGCCGATGGACCGGCTGGTGATCGGCGACGTGGGCTTCGGCAAGACGGAAATCGCCCTGCGCGCGGCAGCCGCGGCGGCGCTTGGCGGGCGGCAGGTGGCCGTCTGCGCCCCCACCACCGTCCTGGCTCGGCAGCATTACGACACCTTCCGCCGCCGCTTCGCGCCCTTCGGGATCACCGTGGGCCACCTGTCGCGGCTTGTCACCGGCAAGCCCGCCGCAGCCGTCCGCGCGGGACTGGCCGACGGTTCCATCCGCATTGCCGTCGGCACACATGCCCTGCTGGGCAAGGGCGTGACCTTTGCCGACCTGGGCCTGCTGGTCATCGACGAGGAACAGCGCTTCGGCGCCGCTCAAAAGGAAAAGCTGCGCGACCTGGGCCAGGGCCTGCACGTCCTGTCGATGAGCGCGACCCCCATCCCCCGGACCTTGCAGACGGCTCTTGTCGGGTTGCAGGATCTCAGCATCCTCCACACGCCCCCGGCCCGCCGCCGCCCGATCCGCACCCTGCTGGCCGATGACGGCGATGCCACGCTGCGCCAGGCCCTGCTGCGCGAACACCGCCGCGGCGGGCAAAGCTTCGTGGTCGTCCCGCGGGTCGAGGATATCGCGCCCGTGGCCGAACGCCTGGAACGCCTGCTTCCCGGCCTGCGGCTGCGCGTCGCCCATGGCAGCCTGTCGGCACGCGAGATCGACGAGGTGATGGTGGGTTTTGCGGGGGGCGATGGCGATGTCCTTCTGGCGACGGGCATCATCGAAAGCGGGCTGGACGTGGCGCGGGCCAACAGCATGGTGATCCTGCGCCCCGCGCTGTTCGGCCTGGCGCAGTTGCACCAGTTGCGCGGCCGGGTCGGGCGTGGCCCGGTGCAGGCCTATTGCCATCTTCTGACGGCGGAAGGCGAGGATCTGTCCGAGGATGCGGAAAAGCGCCTGGGGACGCTGCAAGCCATGGACCGGCTGGGCGCGGGCATGGCCATCAGCGCCGCCGACCTGGACCGGCGCGGTTCGGGCGACCTGCTGGGTGAACGGCAGGCGGGCCATGTGCAGCGCGTGGGGCTGGGCCTTTACCAGCAGATGCTGGCGCAAGCCCTGCGCCGGGCAAAGGGACAGGCCGAGGTTCCGCCCCCGCCGCAGGTGCCGGGCGAACCCGGCCACATTCCCGCCGACTATGTCCCCGAACCCGAAAACCGCCTGGACCTGTATCACCGCATCGCCCGCGCCTCGGACGCGGCCGAAGTCGCGCGCCTTGCCGACGAGATCGCGGACCGCTTCGGCCCCTTGCCCGAACCCACCGTCACGCTGCTGCGCGCGGCTGGCCTGCGCGCGCTTGGCGCGGTGCTGGGCGTCGAGACCCTCAGCCTCGGCCCCGAAGGGGTGGCGCTGTGCTTCCGCGACGGGGTGGACATGGAAGACCGCGCCCCCCTGGCCCTGGACCTGGAAGGCGTCGCGGTCAAAGACGGCCGCCTGACGCTGCACCACCCCGGCCCCGAGGACCGCCTGGACGTCGCAAGCGACCTGCTGGAACGGATGACGTGATGCGCGAGGCGCATATCGACCAGCAACAACGGGCAGGAAAAAGGGGCAGCAGCAGTTCTGACAAGATCATGCCTGCGGCGCCGATCTCCAGGGCTCTTTGGAAATTGGTTCAGCATGACATCGGTCATGTCCATGCCCCTTGAATTTGCTGTGCGTCATTCTTGGGTTCTACGTCCGTCGGCACAACATCGCGGACCTTCCGGATGATGAGGCGCGTATCTTGTTCCTCTAGCGCAGGATGGCCGCCGATCTTTCTACCCGACACCTCCCTCGCCCCATTTCCCCAGTCGAATGGAGCGAAGTTGCAGAAGGGAGTCCTGGCGAGGAAAGGCCAATGAGCCGGTTGGATTTCGTTCAGGCAAGATGGTGGTGGATCCGTGGTGACGCAAATGGATCGTCATTCTGCACCATACGGCTTCCAGACTTGCACTCCGCCTGCCGAGGACCTCAAGGGTAACCGGAGCAGATTCCAGGGCGGTGTGACTTTACGCCGATTGTACGCCCACCAGATCGGGCAGCGGAGGGATGCGCTCTCCAGTGCCGCTGAAGCCGAGGCGGTCACCCAGATACGCGAAGAAGGAGATGCCGAACTTTCGGCAGGTCTTCATCAACCCGAGCATGACGTCGCGGGCCTGTCGGCCATCGGTGCTCATCGTGCCGCCTGAGATCCGGCGCTTGGTCACGCAGGCCCGCAGGTCGTTTTCCGAGGCATTGGTGTGGAGCGGGATCTCGGGTCGCTCCAGCACCTTCAGCAGTTCGCCCTTTCGCCTGTGCAGGCGAGCGAGCAACTGACCCAACTCTTTGTAGTGTGTGCGTTGCCCGAAGATGTCGTCAAAACGCTCGGTGAGGTCGTGCGCCTCCTTCGCGGACGGCTTTTGCTTCCAGAGCTTCAGATCGCGGTAAAGAGCCCAGACCTGGTCTCGGACCGTTTCCAGCTTGTGCGTCTGTTCAGGTGTTTTCGGCATCAGCTTTTGCAGCAGCCGCTCGGCGTGGACCCAGCACAAGGCATGATTGGGGATGCGGAAT
>JAPSIP010000386.1 GCA_031178645.1 Paracoccus sp. (in: a-proteobacteria)
ATCAGGCGAGCTTCCCTTTGCCGGTCACCCGACGCTTGGGACCTGCCATGCCTGGTTGACCAGTGGCGGGCGCCCACGCAGCGAGGTGATCCTGCAGGAATGCGGGGTGGGACTTGTGGCGGTGCGACGCCATGAAAGCAGGCTAGCCTTCGCCGCGCCGAAGCTGCTGCGTTCTGGCCCTGTCGAGGACGCCTTGCTGGTCCGCATTGCAAGCGGACTGAAGATCGCCAGAAGCGCCATCATTGATGCCCAGTGGGCCGACAACGGCCCCGGCTGGGTTGCTGTTCAACTCGGCTCAAGGGCAGAGGTTCTCGCGCTCGATCCCGATTATGCCGCGCTTGATGATCTCAAGCTTGGTGTGGTCGGGACCTGGAATGAAGCGCAGGACGGGACAGAGGCGCAGTTCGAGGTTCGGGCCTTTGCCATGGGTGTCGGCGTAAAGGAGGATCCCGTCACCGGCAGCCTGAATGCCGGTCTTGCACAATGGCTGATCGGAAACGGCCGGGCACCCCGCTCCTATGTCGCCAGCCAGGGGACGGCGCTTGGCCGGGCCGGTCGGGTTCATGTCGATCAGATCGGGGATGACATCTGGATCGGCGGGGACACCAGGACCATCATCAGCGGGACCGTGAGCTTCTAGCCCACGGTCATGAAGCGCCGCAACGGGGGAATGGCGGCCACTTTTGCAGGGCAGGGCGCAGCCAGCCGATCCACATCGAACGGCACAGCCGGATTATGCTGGGACTGCTTCCTTGCGGGGTTGCGGACCCGTGTCGGCGCTGGCGGGGCGGATGCGCAGGGCGCGCAGGGCGTTCAGGATCACGGCCACGTCGATCACTTCCTGGATGAGCGCCCCCTGGACGGGGTTCAGATAGCCCAGGGCGGCGGCAATCATGCCCCCGACCGACAGTACGATGCCCACCACGACGCTTTCAAGCGCGATGCGGCGGGACCGGAGTGCGATCTCGATTCCAGGGCCAATGCGGTCCAGGCGATCGACCAGCAGCACGACATCGGCGGCCTCGGCACTGGCGGCGGCGCCGCGCGCGCCCATCGCCACGCCCACATCGGCAGCGGCCAGGGCGGGGGCATCATTGACGCCGTCGCCCACCATCATCACCGGGCCGTGCTTGTGTTCGGACAGGACCAGCAGCACCTTCTCGTCGGGCGTGAGGCCCGCGCGGATGCCGTCGAGGCCCAGCCCCTCGGTCACGCGGCGGGCGACCTCGGCCCGGTCGCCTGTTGCCAGCAGGATCCGTTCAATCCCCTGGCGACGCAGGCCGGCCAGCATCTCGGCCGCGCCCTCGCGAAGGGGGTCCATCATCACCAGATACCCCGCCATGCGGCCGTTCACCCCAACCGCCACCATGAGGGAACCTGCGGCCAGTTCAGGGTGATCACCTGTATAGCCCACCCGCCCGGCCACGAAGCCGATTCCGCCCACGATCACCTGCCGCCCCTCGACGATCCCGACCACGCCTTCACCTGGGATTTCGACCAGGTCCTGCGGCACCGGCAGATCCAGCCCCCGCGCCTTGGCCGCAGCGACGATGGCCTGGGCGACAGGATGCCTTGATGCCTGGTCGGCGGCTGCGGCCAGGCGCAGGACCTCGTCCTCGGCCATACCGGCGCTATCGATGGACAGGATCCGGGGCCGCCCGTCCGTCAAGGTGCCGGTCTTGTCTAGGATCAGCGTGCGGACACGGGCCATCGCCTCCAGTGGTCGGGCGCCCTTGACCAGCACGCCGAAATGCGCGGCCCGCGACAGGCCCGCCACCAGGGCCACGGGAACGGCCAGGATCAGCGGGCAGGGTGTCGCCACGACCAGAACGGCCACCGCGCGGATCG
>JAPSIP010000387.1 GCA_031178645.1 Paracoccus sp. (in: a-proteobacteria)
GGCGTTGTGAAAGACCAGATCCATCGCGAAGATGCGCCCCAGGCCCCCGCCCTGCACCTGGTCGCGCAGCGCCTGCAAGGCCCGCGTCCCGCGATAGGACAAGTCCACCGCCAGCAGCCGGTCGGCCCGGCGAGCGGCCTCGACGGCGGCGCGGGCCTCGGCCTCGGTTCGGCCCAGGGGCTTCTGGCAGAAGACCGCGCAGCCGGCGTCCAGGGCGCGGATCGTCTGTTCTGCATGCAGCGCGGATGGGGTGGCGATCACCACCCCGTCGGGCCGGGTCGCCAGCAGGTCGTCCAGCGTTCGCCCCGTGGCGGCATCGGGGGCAAGTGCCGCGGCTTCCGCCAGGCATTCGTCGGACGGATCGGCCAGGCCCACGACCTCGACATCCGCCCCGTTGCAGATCGCCTGCATCCGGTGCCGTCCGATCCAGCCAAGGCCCAGAAAGGCGATGCGCGGGGCGGCCCGGACCTGCGGGGCGGCAGCAGTCATGCGCATGTCACATAGGCCTTTACCAGTCCCTCGGGCTTGTCGCGGGTGGCGTCAAGCGCCTGGTCCAGGGCCTCCAGCGGGAAGGCATGGGTCAGCAGCGGCGCGGGATCCAGCCGCCCGGCCTCGATCGCGGCGATGGCCTCGCGCAGGCCTTGCAGATAAACCTCGGGGCGGCGCTCATGGGCATTGACCACGTCGATGCCGCGCCAGTTCCAGTTCTGCATGTTGACCTGCCGCGGCCCGTCCTGGTGATAGCCCGCGACGACCAGGCGCCCGCCCTCGGCCACGATCTCACCGGCCAGATCCAGCGGCCATTGCTTGCCCACGGCCTCGATCACGACATCGCAGAAGCGGCCCTCTGTCAGGTCCGATACCTGCCCGATGATGGCATGGTGATCCTCCATCGGGATCGTGCGGGCCGCGCCCATCTGCCGGGCAAGCGCCAGCGACGATGGGCGGCGCGAGATCGCGATGACCTCGGCCCCGACATTTGCGGCCAGCCGGGTCAGCACGGCGCCCAGGAAACCGATGCCGATGATCGCCACGCGGTCGCCCTGCCCGATCCCCGACCGGCGAAAGATGTTCATCGCGCAGGCGAAGGGTTCGCCGGGGAACGGGCCCGCGATGCTGTCGGGCAGCGGCACGACCATCGCGGCGTCTGCGACCTCGTGCGTGGCATATCCCCGCTGGCCCAGAAAGGTGACCCGCTGCCCTTCGCGCAGATCGGCCACACCCGTGCCAAGCGAGTCGATCCGGCCCCAGCCCTCGTGGCCCAGCCCGCCCGGTTCGGTGGGAAAGGACATCCAGTCAGGCCCCGCCCAGGGTTCCAGGTTCGAGGCGCAGACCCCGCAGCCTTCCAGCCGGATGCGCACCTGGCCCGGCCCGGGTTCCAGCAGGGGAAGCTGCTCGACCGCGATCCGCCCTGCGGCGGTCAGGCGCACCGCCCGCATCAGATCCGCATCCGTCGTGAAATGTCTGGCTGACTGGTTCATCCTCACCTCGCTGGGCTATGCGCGGGTAGGGCCGCGCTTCCGACTTGCAGAAACGGCAGAAAATGGCCCATGTTCCCCCCATATTTTCCCCTTCATCGAAGTGCCTGAAAAGGTTGAAGAAGAAGTCATCATTGATGATGAACAAGAAGCAGCGCGCCTTAAGCCTCGGAGGGATCGGGCATTTTCTAGGGAACCCGACCCGCGGCCCCCGGTTTCACATTGTGTTGAACGACAGGGGACGGGTCAATGACGAAGGTGCTGATAACCGGGGGCTGCGGCTTCATTGGACGCCATGTGGCCGAGGAGATGCTGGCCCACGGCTATCAGGTGCGCCTTTACGACGCGCTGATCGACCAGGTTCACG
>JAPSIP010000388.1 GCA_031178645.1 Paracoccus sp. (in: a-proteobacteria)
TTTTAGAAAAACAAAAAAGCGCCCGAGGGCGCTGAACGATTTTTGCATCTTGGGAAGAAATGGTAGCGGAGGAGGGACTCGAACCCCCGACACGCGGATTATGATTCCGCTGCTCTAACCAACTGAGCTACTCCGCCACGGGTGGGGGCGATTTACGGGGTGGCGCGGGGGGCGTCAAGCGGTTTTCGACAACAAAATGAAAACGCCGCCCGGCGGGGGGCGGCGTCGCATCGACGGGTGCGGGGCTGTCAGCCGCGCGCCTTGACCACCTGCAGCAGCGGCATGACCTGCGCCATGTCCGGGCCGTGGGCCTGGCCGGTCACGGCCTTGCGCAGCGGCATGAACAAGCCCTTGCCCTTGCGGCCCGTCGCGTCCTTTACGGCGGCAGTCCATTCGCCCCAGGTCGCGTCCGTATAGGGCGGGGGCGGCAGCAGCGGCATGGCCTGGGCGATGAAATCCGCATCCTCGGGATCGATCTGCGGCTCCGCACCCTGGGAGAAGATCGCCCACCAGTCGGACAGGTCATCCAGCTTCGTGATGTTCTGCGAGGCGACCTGCCAGAAGCGTTCCGCCAGATCGTCCGGCACGCCAAGCGCGGCGATCCGGTCGGCGACCTGGGCGAAAGGCAGCGCCTGGTTGCGTTCGCGGGTCAGCGGCCACAGATCCTCTGCATCGAACTTGGTGGGCGAGGCACCGAACTGCGACAGGTCGAACCCCTCGGCCAGGTCGTCCAAGGTCATCTTCAACTCGACCGGCTGGCTGGATCCCAACCGCGCCATCATCGACAGCAGCGCTTCGGGGGCGACGCCGGCCTCGCGCAGGTCGCGGATCGACAGGGCGCCGATGCGCTTGGACAATTCCTCGCCCTGCGCACCGGTCAGCAGGCTGTGATGGGCAAAGGACGGCGGCGTGCCGCCAAGCGCGCGGATGATCTGGATCTGGGTCGCGGTGTTCGTCACATGGTCCGCGCCGCGCACGATATGCGTAACCGCCATGTCGGTATCATCGACCGAGGATGCAAAGGTATAAAGCACCTGCCCGTCCGCCCGGATCAGCACCGGATCGGAGACGCTGGCTGCGTCGATGGAAATGTCGCCCAGGATGCCGTCGGTCCATTCGATGCGTTCCTGGTCCAGCTTGAAGCGCCAGTAACCCTCGCGCCCCTCGGCCCGCAGGCGGTCGCGGTCGGCTTCCGACAAGGCCAGCCCGGCGCGATCATAGACCGGCGGTTTACCCATGTTCAGCTGCTTCTTGCGCTTCAGGTCCAGTTCGGTGGGCGTCTCGAAGACCTCGTACAGGCGGTTCCCCGCGCGCAACTGGTCGGCAGCCTCGCCATAGCGGTCAAGGCGCAGCGACTGGCGCTCCACGCGGTCCCAGTGCAGACCCAGCCATTCCAAGTCGCGCTTGATGCCGTCGGCATATTCTTCCTTGGACCGTTCCTGGTCGGTGTCGTCCAGCCGCAGGATAAAGGTGCCCCCGGCCTTCTTCGCGATCAGATAGTTGAACAGCGCGGTGCGCAGGTTGCCGACATGGATGTGGCCCGTGGGCGACGGGGCGAAGCGGGTGGTGGTCATGGCACAACTCTCCTGTTGGCCTTGCTCTTTCATACGCGGCGATTCTTGTCCATATCAGGGCCGGTATGCAGGAGAAGCGGATGACCGACTGGAAGGACCTGACCGCGCCGGACGCGGCCCGGATCGAGGCGATGGCGCGCGACGCACTGGCCGCCCTGCCCCCCGAATTCGCCACCCATGCCCAGGGCATCACCATCCACGTGGCCGAGTTCGCCCCCGAGGACGTGCTGGACGAATTGCAGATCGACGATCCGTTCGAACTGACGGG
>JAPSIP010000389.1 GCA_031178645.1 Paracoccus sp. (in: a-proteobacteria)
GGCCAGCGTCTCGGAAAAATCCATGCCGGTGATCTTGCCATGCGCGCATTGCGACAGGCCCAGATACGCGTGCAGCAACCCGTAAGGCTCGGCCAGGTCGTCGGTATAGTCGGCGCGGCCGGTGACATGCTTGATGGCGCTGTCGTGGATGGTGTCCTGATGCGCCTGTCCGCGGATGATCGTTTCGTCTTTCATGGCTCAGACTCCTACGGCATCAAGCAGGCGCACCGGCAGGCCGGGTTCGGATTGTTCCAGCCAGAAGCGGCGGAACAGGTTGGCGGCCACGGTGCGGCGATAGTCGGCGCTTGCACGCCAGTCGGACAGGGGCTGGAAATCATCCGCCACCGCGCGGGCGGCGGCTTCGAAGGTCTCGCGTGCGAAGGGTTGGCCTTTCAGCGCGGCCTCGGCCCCGGCGGCGCGCTTGGGGGTGCCCGCCATGCCGCCAAAGCAGATGCGGGCATCCGTGATGGTGCCATTTTCAACGGTCAGGCAAAAACCGGCGGCGACGGCGGTGATGTCACTGTCGCGGCGCTTGCTGACCTTGTAGGCGGCGATGCGGGCCTGCGGGCGGGTCGGAATGATGATCTCCTCGACGAACTCGCCAAGGCCGCGGTCCTGCTTGCCGTATTCGATGAAGAAATCCTCCAGCGGCAATTCGCGCCGCGCCGCGCCCCGGCGCAGCACGATCCGTGCGTCAAGCGCGATCAGCAGGGGCGGCGTGTCGCCGATGGGCGATCCGTTGGCGATGTTGGCGCCGATGGTTCCCATGTTGCGCACCTGCCAGCCGCCGATGCGCAGCCAGTAGTCATGGGCGGCGGGGATATGCTTGCGGATCAGCGGCGCGGCTTCGGAATAGGTCACGCCCGCGCCCAGGCGAATTTCGCCGCCCTCGACCCGCTTGTCCTTCATCAGGTGGCCGATGAAGACCGCCAGGGAAATGTCGCGCATGAACTTCGTGACCCACAGGCCGACATCGGTCGCGCCCGCGATCAGCGTGGCCTTCGGCTCGGCCTCCAGCAGGGCGGCGAGGTCGTCGGTGTCGGCGGGGATAACTGCCCGTTCGCCGCCCTTGGACAGTTCGACCCGTTCCCCGCGCATGTCGCGCAGCCTGGCCGCGACCAGTTCGCGTTCCACGGCCAGGGCGTCAGAGGCCTGACCGCCCGCGCGGCCTGCGGCAAGGGCCGCCTTGATGATCGGCTCGTATCCGGTGCAGCGGCAGATGTTGCCCTGCAGCGCGACCTCGATATCGGTGACAGAGGCGTCCGGGTTCGTCATCCACAGCCCGTAAAGCGCCATCACGATGCCCGGCGTGCAGAAGCCGCACTGGCTGCCGTGATGTTCCACCATCGCCGCCTGGATCGGGTGCAGCCCGCCATCGGGGCCGTGCAGGTGTTCGATCGTGACGACATGGCAGCCGTGGCAGGACGCCAGGAAACGGATGCAGGCGTTCACCGGCTCATAGACCAGCCCATCGTCGGTCAGGCGGCCCACCAGCACCGTGCAGGCGCCGCAGTCCCCTTCGGCACAGCCTTCCTTGGTCCCGGTCAGCCGGCGATTGATGCGCAGGAAATCCAGCAGCGTGTCCGAGGCACCGACCTCGGTCAGTTCAACCTGCTGACCGTTCAGCAGAAAGCGCAGCGCGGGTGTCATGGCATTCCTTTGTGGCTGTGGACCCAGGCAAAATCCTAGGCCGAAAAAAACGGTTGCGAAATCGGTGCCGACCCGGAAGACTTTACACGATTCCTTGAAAACGGCCTATCATCCATGTCCTATCTTGAAAGCCTGCGCGTCTTCGTTCGTGTGGTCGAATTGGGCTCGATCA
>JAPSIP010000390.1 GCA_031178645.1 Paracoccus sp. (in: a-proteobacteria)
GGACAAACGGCAGCAGGGTCGCAGGGGTCGCGCGCAGAACATCCAGCGAAGAGGCCGACCGGTCGAAATGCAGACTGTCCACCAGGACGCCCGCCTTGTCGCCCGCCGCATTCACCATCGCCAGTGCGGATGAAAGATCGGGAACAACAGTCCAGGGAAAGAACTCCAGAACCACTTTCAGGCCACGAGCCGCTGCCAGCAGGGACAGGGTCCCCAGCCGATCCGCGAGCCGCGTCAAGCCCGGATCGTAGGGTGCGGCAATGACATGCCGGGCCCCCAGTTCTGCCCCTGCATCCAGGAATGGGCCCAGGTCGGCCGGATCCAGTTCGGGCGTGATCCGCACGAACTCTATGTCGTTCACTGCAAGGCCCGTCGCAGTCAGGGCACGTCTTGTTGCCCGCATCAGCGCCGGATCGTCCATCAGAGGATAGCCAGGCGTCGTGTCGGTCACGCGCAGCAACCGCAGGCCAACGCGTTCGAAACCTGCCAGCGCGGCGGCCTCAATAAAGGCGGGCGGGGGCAGGTTGATGGCGGTCAGATGGGCTACGCCTAGCGGATGGGTCATGTGTTGCTGTCCGCCGCGTGTCGTCCGGCGATAAAGCCGAACGTCAGGGCCGGCCCCAGGTTGATGCCGCCAGCAGGGTAATGGCCGCCCATCACGCTGGCCATATCCGTCCCCGCTGCGTAAAGCCCGTCAATAGGCAGCCCGTTCCGGTCCAGAACGCGGGCCTTCCCGTCGGTACGCAGTCCCGCGAAGGTACCGAAGCTGCCGGGCACGACCTTGACGGCATAGAATGGCGCATGGTCGATAGGGGCAAGACACGGGTTCGGGGATTGGTTGGGGTCGCCCTGCAGGCGCATATAAGGGGTCGTGCCGCGTCCGAACTGCGGATCCTTGCCTTGCGCGGCAAGGCTGTTGAACTGCTGCACCGTATCCTCCAGTCCCCTCTCGTCGATACCGCAGGACCGCGCGAGAGCGGTAATGGTCCTGCCTTCCTTTAGATATCCCGACCGAAGCCAGGGGCGGATCGGCACCGGAGCAGGGCGCACGATGCCAAGGCCATAGCGCCGCAGAAAGCGATGATCGCAGACCAGCCACGAGGCCACCTCGCGGTCCGGAGGTACCGCCTCCAGCATGGCGCGGACATAGTCGTGATAGCCAAGCCCCTCGTTGCAAAAGCGCTGCCCCGAGGCGAGCACGCCGATCATGCCCGGCTTGCCACGATCGATGATATGGGGAAAGACGCCGGTACTGCCGTCGCGCCAGGAGACATGCGAAACCGGACACCAGGCACCCGGCGATGCAAGGTTGCTGGCTTGTTGGCCACCCACCTCTTCGCCCAGCCGGAGGCCGTCTCCCGTGGCCGTCGGAACTGCCAAGCTCAGATGGCTTTCTGGGCGCGGGAAGGTCGCCTCGCGGCGGGCCAAGTCATGGCCGTAGCCTCCGCAGGCCAGAACAACGCCGCAGCGCGCACGCACCGCAAGCCTCTGTCCGTCGCGGTGCAGCACGGCGCCTGTTACACCCCCGGACTCGACAATCAGCCGCTCGACAGCGTTTCCAACGCGCAAGTCGACGCCGCAATCAAGCGCCGACCGGATCAGCCTTGCCGCAAGCGCGCTTCCATTGCGAAGCTGCATCGCCCGGCGGTGGCGCGCCAGATCCCACAGGTGGCGACCCAGGCGGCGGGTGACATGAAGCGCCGAATGGGCCGAGCGCGTCGCGGTCATGAAGGCACGCAAGTCCGCCCCGGCCTGGATGGTCAGGCCCCAGAAGGTGGTTTCACGAAGGGGCGGACGCAACAGCCCGATCTG
>JAPSIP010000391.1 GCA_031178645.1 Paracoccus sp. (in: a-proteobacteria)
GACAGGCACACCACCGGGCGAATACGATACATCGGAGATTCCTACAAAGATGGCCGCCGGGGACGGCGGCGTTTGGGGGGCTTGTTGCACAACTATGCATTCTGTGCAATGTTTGCTTGTAATGAATTGCGAGGGCCTGACATGGCTTTGAAATCAACGCTTCGTGACCGCAGGCGACTGCAGACCTCGCGAGAGATCCAGCGGGCTGCCCTGTCTCTGGCGCTGAGCCAGGGCTACGAGGGCCTGACGACCGAGATGATCGCGGCCGAGGCCGGCATCAGCCAGCGGACCTTCTTCAACTATTTCCTGAACAAGGAGGCCGCGATCATCGGCGAGACGGTGTCCTTCGACGAGGAAACCGTTGCCTGGTTCCGCGAATCGTCGGGGCCGCTTGTGCCGGATCTTCTGCAGGCGCTGCGCAGGCTTTTGTGCAGCAGCGACCTGGACCGGGGCATGTCCCAACTGATCGACCGGCTGCTGAACAAGGCGCCCGAACTGGTGCCGATCTTCTATGGTTCGTTGAAGCGGCTGTCGGATCAGTTGTCGGACCTGGTCGTGCTGCGCCTGGGCCAGGACGCCCGCGCCGACGCGGATCTGCTGGCCGAGGCGATCTCGCACGCCTTGGCGGACACGTTCCGCATCTGGGCCAATGACGACGCCATGTCGCCCGACAGCATCGTGGACGTGACGACCGCGCGGCTTCTGGTGCTGCGCGGCTTTCTTGACCAGCTTTGACGGTCAGGCCAGCCCTTGATGGTCAGGCAAGCGCCGCGGCCAGCAGGGCCAGCCCGGTGATATTGGCCAGGACCAGCAGCATCCGGCCATGGCCCGGCCGCGCCCCGCAAGGGTGGTGGTCACGGCCCGCGCGGCGCAAGTGCATTTCAGTCTGAAGATCGAACATGCAGGGCACTCCGAAATCGATGATCGGGCGGGGTTCGGCGCGCTGATCGGCGCTGCGGCCGGATCCGCGCCCAAAGCCGGGGGCGGGCATCACGCGTTTGGCCGCCGCGCGGCCGGGGTCTGCCCCAACAGCCTGCGCAGGATCGACGGGCGCGCGGTCTGGTCCAGCAGCCGGTCGCGGATGACCTTGCCACCGGGCCATGGCCCGAAGCCCGAGGCGACGTTGATATGGCCCGCATGACCCATGTCGATCAGGTCGGCCCCCAGATCCTCGGCCAGGGTCTGGCTGCGGTCAAAGGATATCCAGGGGTCGTTCCGGCTGGCGACAAGCACCGCCGGCACGTCCAGGGGCCGATCCGGCAGGCGGCCGAACCGCCGGATGCGGTGGCAACCGCCGGTCGAGGCCTGGGGATCGGCCGGGGCCACCAGCACGGCGCCGCGCACCCGCAGCCCGGTCCAGTGGGTCAGCATCTGCGCGATCAGAACCGCGCCCAGCGAATGGCCCACAAGGATGCTGTTCGGATGGCGCAGGATCATCACCGCCAAGGCGGCCTCCCAGGCCTGGCGGACAGGACGGCGCGGATCGGGCAGGTCGACCAACATCGTGTCGGGATCGGTCCGCGCCCACCAGTCCTGCCAGTGGGGCGCGGGCGATCCGTCCAGGCCGGGAACGATCAGGGTCTTCGACATGGCGCGATTCCTTTCCTTCTGTTCCGATAAGACTACTAGATTGGTCGTGATTTGGTTCCCAAAGATCCCCCTTGCAGGAGAAGATCCATCTCTCAGCGGTCGCGGGTATTGACCGGATAGGCCGTGGTATGGCGCAGCCGCTCCATCGCGAAATGCGAGGTCAGGTTCTTGATCGGCACCGCATCGGTCAGCCGGCGGTAGAAGTCG
>JAPSIP010000064.1 GCA_031178645.1 Paracoccus sp. (in: a-proteobacteria)
CAGGGCACCGCGGGATGGTCGGAAGCGCCATCCTGCGTGCCCTGGAAAAGCGTCGCACCGATGGCCAGCCGATCACCCTGCTGACCCGCGACAGGGCGCAACTGGATCTTTCCGACCAACGCCAGGTCGGGGCATTCCTGCGCGAAGCGCAGCCGGACGTGGTCATTCTTGCGGCTGCAAAGGTCGGCGGGATCCATGCCAATGCCACCTATCCGGCCCAGTTCCTGCAGCAGAACCTTGCCATTGCGACAACGGTGATCCACGCGGCGCATCAGGCCGGGGTCCAGCGGATCCTGCAACTGGGATCATCCTGCATCTATCCCAGGGACACGCACCAGCCCATTGCCGAGCATCAGCTTCTGACCGGTCCGCTGGAGCCCACGAACGAAGCCTATGCCATTGCCAAGATCGCGGCGATCAAGCTGTGCGAAAGCTACAACCGCGAATATGGGCGCGACTATCGCTCGGTCATGCCCTGCAACCTTTACGGGCCGGGCGACAACTTCCACCCCGACAATGCCCATGTCATGCCCGCCCTGATGCTGCGCTGCCACGAAGCAAGGATCCGCCAGGATCCGCACCTGACCGTCTGGGGCACAGGCCTGCCCCGGCGCGAGTTCCTGCATGTCGACGACCTGGCGCGTGCGGCGCTGTTCGTCCTGGATCTGCCCGTCTCGGTCTATCGGACCCATGTCCAGCCGAGCGTGTCGCATGTGAACGTCGGCAGCGGTCGCGACATCACCATACACGACCTTGCGCACATGATCGCGGATGTCACGGGCTACAAGGGCGCCATCCGCATGGATCCGTCCCGCCCCGACGGGACCATGCGCAAGCTGCTGGACATCTCTCGCATCACCGCAATGGGATGGACGCCGCGCATATCACTGCGGGACGGGCTGGCCGACACCTACCGCTGGTTCACCGACAACCACGCGCTGATCCGAAGCTAGCACGACCACCGACGATGATCCGACCCCAGCCCGAGGTGCAGAATGCAGGCCCTTCACAAGCCCGACCGACAGGACGAAACCCAGACGATCAACCTCTTGGGGGTGCGGGTTTCCGCCCTGGACCTGCCAATGGCAGTCGAGCGGATCGAAGCCGCCGTCCGTGACAGGCAACGGGGCTTCGTGTGCATCTGCGGCGCGCACGGGCTCGTCGATTCCCAATCCGATGCCGTCCTGAAAGACGCCTACAACAAGGCGACGCTTGTCACGCCGGACGGGATGCCCCTTGTCTGGGAGCTGCGGCGGCGCGGTTACGGATGGGCGGGGCGGGTTTATGGGCCGGACCTGATGCTTGAACTGTTCGGGCGGGGAATGCGGCACTATCTCTATGGCGCGACCGAAGACACATTGCAGCGGCTGACCAGGCGCCTGAAGGCCCGCTTTCCCGATGCGCAGATCGTCGGCCATCTTGCCCCGCCCTTCCGCCCCCTGACCCCCGACGAGGAGAAGGACGTGGCGGCAAGGATCAACGAGGCCCGGCCCGATATCGTCTGGGTCGGGATCGGCGCGCCGAAGCAGGAACGGTGGATGGCCCAGATGCGCGGGCGTCTTGAAGCGCCGATGCTGATCGGCGTCGGCGCGGCATTCGACTTTCACGCAGGTCTGCAGAAGCAGGCACCGGGATGGATGCAGCGGGCGGGGCTGGAATGGGCCTACCGCCTTCTGTCCGAGCCCCGGCGCCTTTGGCGGCGCTATTGCCGGGTGGTTCCGGGATATCTTTACCTGCTTGCGCTGCAGCGCAGCGGATTGCGCAGGTTTTCGGTCGAAGCGACAGCCGGCACCGGACAGTAGGTGGCGCGGATCAGCCCTCAGCCCCCGGTGGAAAGCCCTTTGTCATCAGCATCATGGTGCCGAGCAGACAAATCATTCGCAAACTTGCAGAACAGGCAAGGTTTGGCATTCCGCAGCCCTGCTAAACTATTTCGTTCAGATACAATGCCTTGAAAACATTCTGGTTGGACCATGTGGAAGCTGTGGATAACACTCGCCGCCAGCTTGACGACGCTCTGGCAGATTCCCGCTTGGGGTGATCAGCATGATCCACCCCATGCCAAAACAAGGATTTGCCCGGAACTGCCTTCCTGGTCAGAGGGTGTCAGCCGAAATCCGCTCGGCAGCCTGTTGCCGCAGTGCAAAAATCTACGCCTTTACGGGGATGCGCCAGAAGCGGCAGGCATCCTAAAAGCTTCAGGACAACCCGGAGCCTCCGGGGACGCATCCAGAAGTAAAGGCGAAGAACCCATGGCAACCTATTTTGTCGCTACGAACGGTAGCGATGGCGCAACTGGCAGCGCCTCCCAGCCCTTCCGCACGATCCAGCACGCGCTTGACGCGAAGCTTGCACCGGGCGACCAGATTGTCGTTCGCGCGGGAACCTATAACGAGGCCCTGCATATCAACACGGGCGGGTCGGCCGCCGGTAACGTCACCCTGCGCGCCGAGACGCCGGGAAGCGTGACGATCAATCCGCCGTCGGGCGGCTGGAACGGCATCAGCATCAACGACGACTATGTCACGGTGCAGGGCTTCAAGATCAACAACGCCCGGGGCGACGGGATCGAGGCGAACGGCGTCCACCATATCAACGTGCTGGACAACGTCATCCAGGGCAGCGGCGAATCCGGCATCCAGTTCAACCAGTCCGAGTTCATCCGCGTCGAGGGCAACACGACCTACGACAATGCCTCGGACGGCTGGTTCTCGGGGATCTCGATCTACCAGAACCGCAACATCACCGGCGACACCAAGACCGACGGGTTCCGGACCATCATCCGCGACAACACCTCCTATGGCAACGTCACGAAATCCGGCCAGCATACGGACGGCAACGGGATCATCATCGACGATTTCCAAAGCACCCAGACCGGCGGCCATCCCAGCTATACCTATCCGACGCTTGTGGAAAACAACCTGGTCTACCTCAACGGCGGCAAGGGCATCCAGGTCACCTGGAGCGACAATGTCACCGTTCGCGGCAACACGGCCTGGCACAACAACCAGGACAACCAGAACACCGGCACCTGGCGCGGCGAGATCAGCAACTCGCAATCCAGCGACAACACCTTCGTGAACAACATCGCGGTCGCCGACCCGTCGGCGAACAGGAACAACACCGCGATCGACAACACGTCTTACGGCGGCTACACGAATGACGACGTGGTCTGGGCCAACAACCTGACCTATTCCGGGACGAACGGCGCGGCATCGGTGCGCACCGACGGCGGCAACAAGGGCTTGTCGGTCGCGGATGGCAACAAGCTTGGCGTGGCGCCGGGCTTCGTCAATGCCGCCAACGGGGACTTCCAGCTGACCAAGGGCTCGGCCGCCATCGACGCGGGCTCGTCCGCTTTCGGCTTGGCCCAGCACGATCTGGACGGGGCGGTCCGGGTCAAGGGAACGGTGGATATCGGCGCCTTCGAGGCAGGCAGCGGATCGGCCGCGCCCCAGCCGCAGCCCCAGCCGCAGCCTCAGCCCCAGCCGCAGCAGCCTGACGCCGAGCAGAAGCCGTCGCCCGCTCCTGCGCCGAAGCCTCAGCCGCAACCGCAGCCTGTCGAGCAAAAGCCCGGCCAAGGCAGCGACGTGCAAGGATTGTGGGACGACGCCGACACCTCGAAGGTGCGGGCGGATGCCGACAGCCGTGCGGTCGAACTGGGGATGAAGTTCACCGCCGACGCCCCGGTCGAGGTCGAAGGCCTGCGGGTCTACATCGCCTCTGCCGCTGCCAACGTGAAATCCGTCAGCCTGTGGTCCGAGGACGGAGATCTGATCGCAAAGGCAAGGGTCAGCGGCGTCGAGGGCAAGGGCTGGCAAGAGGTCAGCTTTGACAAGCCCGTCGTGCTGGAGGAAGGCGAAGACTATGTGGCTTCGTATTTCACCAATAACGGTCGCTATGCAGCCACGTCCAACTACTTCACCGCGGATCGGGATCTGGGCCCGGTGTCGGTCGAGGCAGGCGCAGGCGTCTATTCCTATTCCGATCGCGGGGGCTTCCCGCAGCAAAGCTTCAAGGGCAGCAACTACTGGGTTGACCTGATGCTGAAGGACGGGGACCAGGCCGCCGCGCAGCAGGACGAATTCGTCTTTGCCGCCAACGACAACCAGGATGCGGCCCGCGCATACCAGGCGGATGACCTGGCCCACCTGGCCCAGGGCGCCGATGCGGATCTTGCCAAGCAGGCCCAGGCGGATCACCAGGACTGGGGAACCAGCACTGCCGACCAGGACGGTTTCGATTGGGCCGAGTTCCAGCAGAACTGGCAGGCCACGCTGGACCATGCTGCCTGACCGGCACGCATCAACCCCTGCACATCAGAAGGGCGCCCCCGCGCCCTTCTTTTTTTGCGGCTTGGTCACTGACGTGGGCGGCCCAAGCCTGTCTCAGACGGCCTTCGGGCCGATCTGCGTCACCCTTGACCCCCATCTCCATCCATTGTCGGCAAGCTCGCCCTCACCGCTTTCGGTGGACAGCTTGGCCTCATCGAACAGCCTCGCCAAATCCCTCACCCGCAGCGTGTCCGGTGTCAGCAAGGCAATGGCGCCGTGTTCGTCAAGCTGGTGCATGACGCGGCTGAGGGTTTCGACGGTCATGTCCAGAAGCGATGCAAGATCACGCCGGGTCAGCAGGATCTGGATATGCTTGTCTTCCGCCGGGCCTTGGTCGCAACAGACCTGGGCAAGGATCCAATAGGCGATGCGCTGCAAGGCATTGCGTCCCCGCAGCGACAGCGCCGAGAACTGGGCTTCGCGCAACTGTCCCGCCAGCGTGTCCGACAGGCCCAGCAACTGGGTGTTGTCGGAACCCCCAGACCGAAGAACGGAATCGGGCGTCAGCCAACAGATCCCCGCATGGGTCGCTGCCCCCCAGGAAAAGGCGCTCTGGCCCAGCCAGGGATCGCCGACCAACTGGCCTTCATGCAGGATCTGCACGATATAGCTGTCGCCATTGCCGCTGGTCATCGAAACCTTGACCAGCCCCGACACGATCAGGCCGATCCGGCTGTCCGCGTCCCCCTGGGCGATGATCTCGGTGCCGCGGGCATATCGGGCCACGGTTCCGCGTTCGAACGATCCCTGCGCTGCGGCAGGTTCCGCCGCCTCTCGCCCGTCGTGCCGAAGGGCCGCACGTCCCGAGGGTTGACGCCGCGGCCTGAACGCATCAGCGGCATCGGGCTTCATACTGGTTCCTCCTCTGCTGCCGTCCGAACGGGGGATCTGCCAAAGAGCGCTTCTTGATCCTGCCTCACGAATGGCAAAAAACCAAATGTCCATTAGGTCAGGGCAGATGTCCGGATGGTGCCCGGCACGGGCGAAGCAGCAACCGCCTGCAACCCGCACCGCGGCTGTGGTCAGGAATGGGCTTGGACCGGCTCATGGGACAGGGCGGCTGCCGCGGGGCGGCTGCCGTGGAATTGGGCAGCCAGACCATCGCCCAGGGCCGCCAGAACCTGGTCCTGTTCGTCCTCGGTCATCTGCGCGTAAAGCGGCAGCAAGATCGTCTGGTCGCGGGCCTGTTCCGACCGTGGCAGGGCAAACCGGCGCGGCAGGTCCATCTGCGCCTGTTCCTGGTGCATGTTCATGATCCCGCGCCGGGTCGCGACGCCCCGGTCCAGCATCGACTGCATCAACTGCCGCTGGTCCAGCCCCGGCGCCAGGGCCACCGCATAGCTTTGCCAGTTCGACGACGCCCAATCCGGCTCTGCAGGCCGCGTGACGCCGGACATCGCGTCCAGTGCCTGGTGGTAACGGTCGGCCAATCGTCGGCGTTGGGCGATGATCTGGGGCAGCCGGCCTAGCTGTTCGATCCCGATGGCGGCCTGGATGTCCGTCATACGGTAATTGTAGCCCCGGACCGGGTAATCCTCGAAGATCACGCTGACGCTGGCATGGCGTTGGCGATCGGAAACCGACATGCCATGCTGGCGCCACAAGCGGAACTTGGCGTCAAGATCGGCACGGGCGGTGGTCAGCATCCCGCCCTCGCCCGTGGTCAGGACCTTGCGCGGATGGAAGGAAAAGCAGGCCACATCGCCGATCGGATAGCCGATTTGCCGCCAGATACCGTCCATCCTGATCTGCGATCCTGCGGCGCAGGCGGCATCCTCGACCACGGCCAGTCCATGCGCACGTGCGACCCGCATGATGGCGGCCATGTCGCAGGGCATTCCGATCTGGTGAACGCACAGGATTGCCCGGCTGCGCGGCGTTACGGCAGCGGCGACCAGGGCGGGATCCATGTTGTACCCGCCGGCCTCGATATCGACAAAGACGGGGGTCGCACCGCATTGCCGGATCGCGTTGGCACCCGCGATGAAGGAATGCGACACCGTGATGACTTCGTCGCCCGGGCCCACATCGACGGCCAGAAGCGCCAGGTGCAGGGCGGTGGTGCAGTTCGACACGGCGCAGGCATGCGGCGCCCCGGTCAGGCGGGAAAAGGCGGCCTCAAACTCGGCCACCTTCGGTCCCTGGCTGACCCAGCCGGACAGGACCGCATCATAGGCGGCGTTGGCCTCGGCCTCTCCCAGCAAGGGCTTTGCGATCGGGATCATTCCGCCACCGCCAGGGCAAGGGCGCCTTCGGCGCGCCACCAGTCGATCAGTTCTGCCAGCCCCTCGGCCAGACCGATCCGGGCGCGGAAACCCAGGTCATCCGCCGCCGCCTGGCAATCGGCCAGGCGCCGGGGCACGGGGTTCACCGCGCGTTCGGGCATATGGACCGGCACCAGATCGGGCCGTCCCATCTGGGACGCCACAAGACGCGCCAGTTGAAGAAGCGAGGTCTCGGTTTGCGAGCCGACATTGTAGACGCGGTCGGTCGCCGTGCTTTCCGCCGCCAGGATATTGGACCGCGCCACGTCGCGAACATGGATCATGTCCAGCGTCTGCAAGCCGTCGCCGAACACAAGCGGCGGCTGCCCCTGGGCGACCCGTTCCATCCACCGGACCAGCACCTCGGTATAGCGCCCATGCAGGTCCATGCGGGGGCCGTAGACATTGAAATACCGCAGGGCGACATAGTTCAGCCCATACATGTCGTTGAACGACCGCAGCAGGCCTTCGCCCATCGTCTTTGCCGCGCCATACAGCGTCCTGTTGGCATAGGGCGGGTCGCTTTCGGGCGTCGGGAAATGCGGCGCAAGCCCATAGATCGAGGCCGACGAGGCCATGACGATCTTGCCGACCTTGTAGCGCACGCAATCCTGCAACAGGTCATAGGTCGCCTGGACCATCACCTCCATCGCCTCGTCAGGCTCGGCGGCGCAATGCGTGATCCGCAAGGCTGCCTGGTGGAAGACCACTTCGGATTCGGCCACCAGCGACTGCATCAAGGCGCGGTCCCGGATATCGCCTGAAACAAGGCGGACCCGTCCCGTCTGCATGGCCGAGGCCAGGTTTTCCGGCCGGCCGCGCACCATGTTGTCGATCACCACGACCTGCGCCGCCCCGGCCTCGACCAGCTGGTCCACCAGATGCGAGCCGACAAAGCCGCTGCCGCCGGTCACAAGCACATTGGCACCGGCAAGGATCGTCTGGTTGCTCATGATGCCATCTCCATCGGCGGGTTGGTGATTTCCAGCCGCTCGGCGCAGGCATTCACGGCGTCGATGACGCGGCCGATCTCGGATGGGGTCAGTTCGGGATAGATGGGCAGGGATAGCGTGGTACGGGCATATCGCTCGGCCACGGGGAAGCTGCCGGGTCCGGCCGCCAGGTCGGCATAGGCAGGCTGCAAGTGGACCGGCCTAAGATAATGGATGTTCGTGGCGATTCCCGCATCCGACAGGGCCTGGCGCAGGGCATCCCGCTGGGGATGGCAAAGGGCATAGACATGGCGCACATGATCCGCCGGCCCCGCAGGCGCCGGCCGTTCCACCGCGCCCGACAAACCGTCGTCATAGGCCTGCGCCACCCGCCGGCGCGCCTCGTTCCAGCCCTCCAGATAGCGCAGCTTGACGTCCAGGACCGCGCCCTGAACGGCATCCATCCGCAGGTTGTATCCGCGCAACTCGTGGACCGAACGCTCGCGCTGCCCCCAATCGCGCAGCATCCGCAGCCGCTCGGCCAGGGCATCGTCGCTGGTGGTGATCGCCCCGCCCTCGCCCGCGGCACCCAGGTTCTTGCCCGGATAGAAGCTGAAACAGCCCATCGCGCCAAAGGCGCCGGCGCGGATCCCGTCCCGTTCTGCCCCATGGGCCTGGCAGGCATCCTCGATCAC
>JAPSIP010000065.1 GCA_031178645.1 Paracoccus sp. (in: a-proteobacteria)
AAATAGATGTCGATCACCACGGACCCGGTGATCATCGACACGAAGACCGGCCCCAGATAGCTGACGACCGGCAGCATCGCCGGGCGCATTGCGTGGCGCAGGATCACGCGGCGTTCGGGCATTCCCTTGGCGCGCGCGGTGCGGATGTGGTTGGACCCCAGCACCTCGAGCATGGAGGACCGGGTGATCCGCGCGATGGACGCCATGTAGCTGGTGGACAGCGCGATCACCGGCATGATCCAGAAGGACGGGTCGGAAAAGCTCCACCCCCCGCCGGGCAGCCAGCCCAGCCACAGGGTGAGGACCAGGACCAGCAGCGGCGCCATCACGAAGTTCGGCAGCACCTGCGCGCCGATCGAGATGCCCACCGCCAGATAGTCCAGCCAGCCATTCTGCCGGATCGCGGCCAGCGTGCCCAGCGTCACGCCGACTAGGACCGCCGCCAGAAAGGCCAGCGTGCCATAGGTCAGCGTCACGGGAAAACCGTCCGCGATCAGCTGGTTCACGGTGCGGTCGGGATAGACGAAGCTGGGGCCGAAGTCGAAATGGACCACGATCCCATACACATAATTCCAGATCTGGCGCCACAGCGGGTCGTCCAGCCCGTATTTCGCGTTGAGGTTCGCCAGCACCTGCGGCGGCAGGGCGCGTTCCTGGGTGAACGGCCCGCCGGGCGCCAGATGCATCAGCAGGAAGGACAGCACGATCAGCAGCAGCAGCGTGGGAACCGCTATTGCCAGCCGCCGCAGGATGAAGGCGAACATCGGTGACGGACCTTACTCGGCCACCCGATACAGATCCTTGGCGTACCAGGCATTCGTCACGTTCTCGGTCGGGATGCCCTTGATCGCCGGGTTGATCATATCGACCTTGGAATAGTGATAAACAAAGGCCGCCGGCACTTCCTCGGCCAAGATTTCCTCGGCCCGCTTATACAGAGGCGCGGTATCCGCCGCGGTCTTGGAATCGGCCATCAGCTTGTCATATTCCGCGTTCGACCATTTGCCCGAGTTGTAGCCGTCGGTGCGGAACCAATCGAGGAAGGTCGTCGCCTCGTTATAGTCGGCGCACCAGGCATAGCGGGCCATGTCGAAGTCCTGGTTCTGCATCCGATCGGTATGCACCTTCCATTCGACATTGTTCAGCGTGATGTTCACGCCCAACGGCTTCCAGAACTGCTGCGCGGCGATGGCCAGCTTTTTGTGGTTCTCGTCGGTGTTGTATTGCAGCGACAGCGACAGGGGGTTGTCGGGGCCATAGCCTGCATCAGTCAGCAGCGTGCGGGCCTTCTCGGTCCGTTCCTCCTGCGTCATGGTGGCAATCTCGGCATCGGGGGCCTGGAAGCCCTCGATGGCCCAGTGGGTCCAGCTATAGGCGGGCTTCTGGCCGCCTTGCAGCACCTGGTTCACGATGATGTCGCGGTTCAGGCCCAGCGACAGGGCCTGGCGCACGCGCACGTCCTTCAGCGCCTCGGGGCCCTTGTCGGACAGGTTGAAGACATAGGCGTAGGAACAGGAATACGGGGTCGAGATCGCCTGGTCGGGATATTCCTGCGACAGGCGCGGATACTGGCCCGCGGGGATCTGCACCCGGTCCAGTTCGCCCGCCAGATAACGTGTCAGGCCGATATTGTTGTCGTTCACGGTGACGCCGCGCACGGTTTCCATCACCACGTTCTCGGCGTCCCAATAGTTCGGGTTCTTCACCAGGGTGATGTCGACGCCAAGGTTGTGGCTTTCAAGCTGGAAGGCGCCGTTGCCTACCAGGTTGCCGGGCTGGGTCCAGGCATCGCCGTGCTGTTCCACGACCTTCTGCGGCACCGGGAAGGTGGTCGCGTGGGACAGCGTCTTGAGGAAATAAGGGGTGCGCGTGGTCAGCGTGACCTCCAGCGTCTTGTCGTCCACCGCGCGGACGCCAAGCTGGTCGGGCGTCATCTCGCCCGCGATGATCTGCGTGGCGTTCTGGATGTTCATCAGTTCCAGGAACCAGGCATATTCGGAAGCGGTTTCCGGGTTCACGACGCGCTGCCAGGCATAGACGAAATCCTGCGCCGTGACCGGATCGCCGTTCGACCACTTGGCGTCGCGCAGGGTGAAGGTATGGGTCAGGCCGTCTTCGCTTTCCTGATGGCTTTCGGCAACGCCCGGGATCATCGCGCCTGCCGCGTCCTCGTTCATCAGGCCTTCGAACAACTGGCGCAGCACGTCCGAGCCTTCGACATCGGTGTTCTTGGCGGGATCCAGCGACTTGATCGCGTCCAGCAGCCAATAGGTATAGGTCTGGCTGTCGGCCAGCGTCTCGCCTTCGGCGGGCTGGACGGCCTGGGCGGGCAGGGCCAGGGCGGCCAGAAGGGCGGTGGTCGTGAACAGCTTTGACATCGGCGTCTCCCCTTGTCGATGAAGGCTTTGGCTTACGCGCAAGACGTTCAGACTATCCGAACATCCTCGCGGGTAAAGGCGGATGACGCCCGGAATGGTTGCATCTGCGTGAAGGGAACTGCGGCTTCCGGGGCGGCGGCAAGATGTTTCCAGCTGAAAAACGGTCATAAATCCTGACCTTTGATTCGCCGCTGGCGAAGCCTGCGACGTGACGTCACATTCAATCCCCGGTGGAAGATGAAGCACCCGGAGCGCGACCTGCCGCTTTGGAAATACCGTGCACGGCCGAGGGGCCAATGCAGATTGCCAGGTCGGTCGCTGAAATTCTTGACCGGTTTTTCCGCATCGCGCATACCCCCACAGGAACAAACGGTCAAAAGGCCAAAAAGGCCGACCCTTGGGGGAGTTTTCTTCATGAACGGCCTTTTGGCCCTTTCGCGCGGCATCGACCGCGTCAACACCGTGATCGGCAGGAACGTCTCCTGGTTGATCCTGCTGGCGATCTTCGTCAGCGCGATCAACGCGATCATCCGCAAGGCGTTCAGCATGTCGTCGAATGCCTGGCTTGAACTGCAGTGGTATCTTTACGGCGCGGCCTTCCTGCTGGCCGCGGCATATACGCTGCTGGAAAACGAACATATCCGCATCGACATCCTGTTCGGCGCCCTGTCGCGCCGGGTGCAGCACTGGATCGAGCTTCTGGGCCACATCTTCTTCCTGATGCCGATGGTCCTGCTGACGCTGTGGCTGACCTGGCCCTGGCTGGCACGCTCCTATCGCACCGGAGAGATGTCGATGAACGCGGGCGGCCTGCTGCTGTGGCCGGCCAAGGCGCTGCTGTTCACGGGCTTCCTGCTGCTGCTGCTGCAAGGCATTTCCGAAATCATCAAGAAGATTGCCGTGATGCGCGGGCTGATCCCCGATTACAACGCACCGTCGGGCCATCACGCGCCGCTGGAGCTGGACGAGGATCTGCTGAAACAGGCGGGCTTTGCCGATCCCGACCACCCGTTGACCGACATTCCCGTCGACAAGACGCGCGAGGATGCCCGCAAATGATGGAACTCATCGCGCAGAACATGGCGCCGATCATGTTCGTTTCGCTGATCGTCTTTCTGCTGATCGGCTATCCCGTCGCCTTCGCCCTGGCTGCGAACGGGCTTTTGTTCTTCATTATCGGGGTCGAACTCGCGCCGCTGTCTGGCGGGTCGATCAACCTTTCCTGGCCGCTTCTGGGCGCAATTCCCGACCGCTTCTTCGGAGGGGTCGTCGCCAACGAGACATTGCTGGCCATCCCCTTCTTCACCTTCATGGGGATCGTGCTGGAAAAATCCGGCATGGCCGAGGATTTGCTGGACACGATCGGCCAGTTGTTCGGCCCGATCCGCGGGGGCCTGGCTTATGCCGTGGTCATCGTGGGCGCGCTTCTTGCGGCGACCACCGGCGTCGTCGCGGCATCCGTGATCGCCATGGGCCTGATCTCGCTGCCGATCATGCTGCGTTACGGCTATGACCGGCGCGTGGCATCGGGCGTCATCGCGGCCTCGGGGACGCTGGCGCAGATCATCCCGCCCTCGCTGGTGCTGATCGTGCTGGCCGACCAGCTGGGCCGGTCGGTGGGCGACATGTACAAGGGCGCAATGATCCCCGGCCTGGTGCTCACGGGCTTCTACATGTCCTACATCTTCGTGGTGTCGTTGATCCGCCCGCAATACCTGCCGGCCCTGCCGAAAGAGGCGCGGACGCTGGGTTCGGGCGTTACGTCGCTGATCGTTGCCCTTGCGGGCGCGGGCGTCATCTTCTGGCTGACGACCCGCTGGCTGGGGCCGGACCACGCGGCCGACGCCCCGATCTGGGGCCTCGTGATCGCGGTGACGGTGATCTATGTCGTGGCGCTGATCGACAAGGCCACGGGCATCAACATGATGTCGCGGCTGGCCCAGCAGGTCATCATCGTGCTGATCCCGCCCTTGGCGCTGATCTTCCTGGTGCTGGGCACGATCTTCCTGGGCATCGCCACCCCGACCGAGGGCGGCGCGATGGGCGCGGTCGGCGCGCTGTTCATGGCGGGCATCAAGAAGCGCCTGTCGATGGACGTGATCCGCCAGGCGCTTTACGCCACCACGCGGCTGTCGGCCTTCGTGATGTTCATCCTGATCGGTGCGCGGGTCTTCTCGCTGACCTTCTATGGCGTCAACGGGCACCTGTGGGTCGAACACCTGCTGACCTCGTTGCCGGGGGGCGAATACGGCTTCCTGATCGTCGTGTCGATCATGGTGTTCCTGCTGGCCTTCTTCCTAGACTTCTTCGAACTGGCCTTCATCATCGTGCCCCTGCTGGCCCCCGCGGCCGAGGCATTGGGCATCGACCTGATCTGGTTCGGCGTGATCCTGGGGGTGAACATGCAGACCGCCTTCATGCACCCGCCCTTCGGCTTCGCGCTGTTCTACCTGCGGTCCGTGGCGCCCAAGGGCGAATACATCGACAAGGTCACGAAGAAGCGCATGGCGCCGGTCAGGACCGGGCAGATCTACTGGGGTGCGGTGCCCTTTGTCTGCATCCAGTTGGTGATGATCGGCGTGGTGATCGCATTCCCGGGAATGGTCATGCATTACAAGGGCGCGCCGGTGGATACCTCGAATGTCCGGCTGGAAATCCCGGCGGGCGGGATGGGCGGCGGCACTGGCGGCGGCTTCGGGTCGCTGGGTGGCCTGGGCGCGCCCTTCGGCCAGCAAGCCCCGGTGGATGGCGGCACGACGGCCCCGTCGGGGGGTCTGGGTGGCACGCCTCCCGGCCTGGGCGCGCCTCCTCCGGGACTGGGCGCACCGGCACCGGCACCCGCGCCGGCGCCCGCAGCGCCTGTCGAGGGCACGGCCCCGGCTCAGCCGGCACCCGCACAAGGCGGCTTGAGCCTAGGGGGCCCGCCGCCGGGGCTTGGCGGCAGCAACTGACGACGAAAGGCCGGGTTCGTCCCGGCCTTTTTCATTCCGTCACCGCTACCAAGATACGCCCATGAAAAAACCGCCGCGGATGATCCGCGGCGGTTCTGTTTTGTCAGAACGATCTCAGCCCTGCGTGGTTGCCAGCTTGCCGTTGCGCTGCTGGATCATCATGAAGGTGTCGAAGGTGTATTCCGCAGTCTGGTTGTACAGGTACCAGTCGTCGCGGAATTGCAGCTGCGCCTCGTACTGCCGCTTGAAATGCTCGTTCTGGGCGGACAGTTCGGCATAGACCTCGTTCGCGGCGGTGAAGGCCGCGTTCATGATCTCTTCGCTGAAGGACCGCAGTTGCGCGCCCGATGCGGCCAGTTCCTTCAACGCGGTCGGGTTGCGATAGTCGTACTTGGCCAGCATGTTCTGGTCGGATGCCTGGCAGCAGGTGCGCAGCAGCGCCTTGTAGTGCTCGGGCAGCTCGTCGTACTTGCCCTTGTTGATGAAGAAGCTGACCGTCGGCCCGCCTTCCCAGAAGCCCGGATAGTAATAGTAGGGCGCGACCTTCTGGAAGCCCAGCTTGTTGTCGTCATAAGGGCCGACCCATTCGGCCGCGTCGATTGTGCCCTTTTCCAGCGACGGATAGATGTCGCCGCCGGCGATCTGCTGCGGCACGACGCCCAGCTTCTCGACCACGCGCCCGGCCAGGCCCGAGATGCGCATCTTCAGGCCCTGCATGTCGGCGATCGTGTTCACCTCCTTGCGATACCAGCCGCCCATCTGGACGCCGGTGTTGCCGGCGGGGAAGGCCACAAGGCCGACCGTTTCCAGGAACTGGTTGTACTGGTCGATGCCGCCGCCGTGGTAGTTGTAGGCAGCCTTCGCGCGGGCGCTGAAGGTGAAGGGCAGGTCGGCGCCGCAGGCAAAGGCCGGATCCTTGCCCCAGTTATAGTAGCCGACCGAATGGGCGCATTCGACGGTGCCGTCGCCCGCGGCATTGATGGCGTCCAGGCCCGGCACGATCTCGCCCGCGGCAAAGACCTGCAGGTTGAACTTGCCGTCGGTCGCTTCCTTCAGGCGGACCGAAATCTCTTCCCCGCCGCCATAGATGGTATCCAGCGACTTGGGAAAGGACGACGCCACGCGCCAGTTGATGGTCGGCGCTTCCTGGGCGATGGCGGGCGCTGCCAGCGTAGCGCCGGCTGCGGCGGCGACACCGCCGACCGAAGCCGTTGTCAGGAACGACCTGCGGTGCAGCGTCTTGGAATCTTTCATGAACTCTCCTCCGATAGGGCTGTCGGGATGGCCTCTCACGGGTTCCCGGCCCGAATGGGGTGCAGTTTAGTGCTTGTCGGCCGTCTGTCGAGTAGTCTGCGGCACCGTCACGCAAAAAATAAGGCCGCCCGCGCGTGATGCGGGGCGGCCTTGGCAATCTGGGCGGGATGGATCAGCGCAGGATGCTGCGGCCCGCGTATTCGGCGGTGGCGCCCAGCATCTCCTCGATGCGGATCAGCTGATTGTATTTCGCCAGCCGGTCGGACCGGGCAAGGCTGCCCGTCTTGATCTGGCCGCAGTTGGTGGCGACCGCCAGGTCGGCGATGGTCGCGTCCTCGGTCTCGCCCGAGCGGTGGGACATGACGCTGGTATAGCCGTTGCGATCGGCCATGCGCACGGCGTCCAGCGTTTCCGACAGCGTGCCGATCTGGTTGACCTTGACCAGCAGGCTGTTGCCGCAGCCGCGCTCGATCCCCTGGGCCAGGCGGGTGGGGTTTGTCACGAACAGGTCGTCGCCGACCAGTTGCACCGACCCGCCAAGCCGGTCGGTCAGCAGCTTCCAGCCGTCCCAATCATCTTCAGCGCAGCCGTCCTCGATCGACAGGATCGGATAGTCGGCGCACAGTGCGGCCAGGTAGTCCACGTTCTCGGCCGAGGTCAGCGACCTGCCCTCGCCCGTCATCTCATACTTGCCGTTCTTGAAGTATTCGGTCGCGGCGCAATCAAGCGCCAGCATGATGTCGTCGCCGGGCTTGTAGCCGGCCTTTTCCACCGCGCGCAGGATGAAGTCCAAGGCGTCGCGGGCTGACGAAAGGTTCGGCGCAAAGCCTCCCTCGTCGCCGATGCCGGTCCTAACCGTCACGTTTGGAACACCTCGGACCCCATGCGCACGGCGTCGCGGATGTTGTCCGCGCTGACCGGCATGATCATGAATTCCTGGATGTCGATGGGGTTGTCGGCATGTTCGCCGCCATTGATGATGTTCATCATCGGCACCGGCAGGATCCGCGCGGCGGTGCCGCCGACATAGCGATACAGCGGTTGGTTCGTCGCATCCGCCGCGGCCTTGGCCACCGCCAGCGATACGCCCAGGATGGCGTTCGCGCCCAGCCGGCCCTTGTTCGGCGTGCCGTCCAGTTCACACATCATCGCGTCGATGGCGCGCTGTTCGGTCGCGTCCTCGCCGATCAGGTTCTCGGCGATCTCGCCGTTCACGGCGGCCACGGCTTCCAGAACACCCTTGCCCATGTAGCGCGCCTTGTCGCCGTCGCGCTTCTCGACCGCCTCATGCGCGCCCGTGGATGCACCCGAGGGCACCGCCGCCCGGCCCATCGTGCCGTCTTCCAGCGTCACGTCGACCTCGACGGTCGGGTTGCCGCGGCTGTCCAGGATCTCTCGCGCGTAGATGTCGATGATGGCGGTCATGGGTGCCCCTCCGTTGCCTGATGTCGGCGCCTTCATAGCTGCCGCAAGGGCAGGCCGAAAGCGGCAATTTCAGGGCTGCTCGATCTCGGCCCAGATGGGCAGGTGGTCCGAGGCGTCGCGGGCCTGCGCCCCTGTAAAGACCCCGTGCCGCAGCAGCGTCAGGTGGTGCGACA
>JAPSIP010000066.1 GCA_031178645.1 Paracoccus sp. (in: a-proteobacteria)
GACATTCCCTCCGGCCAGCAAGGCCTTGAGACCGACCGACCGCAGGGCGCCGTCCTTCAGGCGGATGCGCAAGGGTTCGCCCCGATCAAGCACGCCGGCGCGGGCACGACGCAGAACCGTCTCGGTCCGGCCGATAAAGGCGCGGCGCCGCAAGGTCATGTTCAGTTCGAACCCGCCCTCGTCCTCGACCGAGGAATAGGCGACGACCGATCCCGGCCAGGGCTTCGCCGTCGCCGCCAGGTAGGGCGCATGAGGCTGCTCGTCCCCCTTCAGAAGCGGAAGGTCCAGGAACAGCGACCAGACCGGCAATGGCGGGCTGTAGCGCGTGACTATGGCGTCATCCTCGTTCGCGGCGGCCTGGCGATAGACGCCGGACTCGACCCGGACGGCATCAACCGTAACGGCGCCCGCCCTTTCGGCGCGATCGATCCGCCACCGTTTCGGCTCGGCACGGCCGTCATCCATCAGGATAACGTCCCCCGGGCCAAGATCGGCCTGGGACGGCGGCAGGACAAAGCGCGCAGTATCACGCGATACGACCGATTCCGCCAACTAGCGTTCAGCGATGGCACGGCCTTCGGCCCGGGTCAGCGACATCGGAAATTCGCTGTCGCTGACGGCTTCCCCCCGGGCGTCGGAGAGGCTGGCTTCGGCGGTGGCAGCGGCATAATCGCCGCCCGCCTCGACATGCGTCAGCCGAAGCCGCCCTGAAAGTTCCGCCTGCGCGGCCCGGACGGTTTCAAAACTGCGAACTTCGTCCCCGACCGCCAGATGCTCGCGCCCCAGGGCGCGTTTCACCTGGCCGTCACGCGGGATGAAGCACAGGCAGCCGTCGCGTTCGACCGCATCGATGCCATGCGCCAGCAGGATCGGCTGCAGCGCGGCCCGGCCGGTTTCACCGCCGTTGACATGGAAGCCGCGCACGACGCCGGTGACGGTGCTCACATCGAAATTGGAAACGCCAGCCTCGCGGCAGATATCTGCAATGACCGCGGCCAACATCACCGATCCGGCCCGGCCGTTCAGCCAATGACCCCGCTGCCAGGCCGGACCGTCCGACCAAAGGTCGGGCCTTCCGGGAAAGGCCGGATAAGGCCGCGCGTCCCAGCACCAGACATGCGCCCGGTCCAGCACCACCATACGGCCGCCAGCCGCCCGCGCGGGATTGTTGGCGGCCTTGGACCAGTACGAGGTCACCGCCTGGATATAGGCCGCCTGGATTGCATCGTCCCGCTGCCCATTGGAATAATGGGGCAGCGTGCTTTCCGAACTCATTGCGTCCAGGAACTTGTTCGGCTGGTTCGTGGCCTTGTCCAATGCGGCGCAGCCGTATTCGGTGAACCAGATCGGCTTCGACCCAGGCACCCAGCCCGTCGCTTCTCGAGAGCGGACGCCTTTCGGACGGTTGTAATGCAGGTTCTGCCACCACCCGGCCAGGTCCTTGTAGCGCCAGACCCAGGCCTCGTCATAGCCGCCGTCGGTGATCGGCGTCCTGATCTGCGCGTCCCGATCTGCATCGCTTGCGTAATACCAGTCATAGCCCTCGCCGCCGCAGACGTTGCCGGCCAAGTATTCCGGGTTGCCGATGCGCCCCCACTTGGCGTCCAGATGATCCTCTCCATCGCGCCAGTCGGACAGCGGCATGTAGTTGTCGATACCGATGAAATCGATGTCCGGATGCGACCACAGCGGATCGAGGTGGAAGAACAATTCTCCGCCCTCGGGGTGATGGCCGAAGTACTCGGACCAGTCGGCGGCATAACCGATCCTGACCGATGGCCCTAGGATCGCGCGCACATCCTCGGCCAGGCGACACAGTTGCTGAACCGCGGGGTAGCTGTTCCCTGCGCCCCGGATCTGGGTCATGCCTGCCATCTCGGACCCGATCAGGAAGGCGTCGATGCCCCCCGCCGCTGCGCAAAGATGGGCATAGTGCAGGATGAACCGGCGATAGGACCACTGATCCGGGCCATGATAAGACACCTTGTCACCGTCCCGCCGGAAGTCGCTGATCGCTGCGGAACCAAAGAAGGTTTCCACCTCGGCCTGAGCGGCGGCTGTTCCATCGACCGACCCAGGCTGTCCCGGCGCACGCGACGTGGTGATCCGGCCGCGCCAGGGCATGACCGGCTGTTCTTTCGCCCCATAGGGATCGGCCAGGCCGTTGCCCGCCAGTTGCTCCATCAGGATGAAGGGATAGAAGACCGCCTTGCGCCCCGATGCGGCAATGGCCCGCAAAGCCTCGACCACCGATTGGTCCGCAGGCGTTCCGCCATAGATCGGCCGGTCGTTCACCCGCGCGACCTGGACCGCGGCCTGCCTGTCGATCCCGGCCACGGACCAAGGCATCTCGGACCCGTCGATCTCCTTCTGCTCGACCTTCGGCTGGACCGTGCAGCGGTTGATCCGCAAGTCGCTTCCGAACCAGGACACCACTAGCGACACGGAGCCGACATTGGGAAGTTCGCGCCCCAGGATGTTCATCGAGGCTGTGAAATCCGTGCCGCCCATCGGCGTGTTCACGTTCGTCGTGCGCAACTCGCCCAGCCCCAGATCCTGATTGACCGGGGTGGTCGCCAAGGAATACTCGCCGGTGCCCGGGATCAGGGCCACCGCCCGCACATCGCGGCACAGACCGCTTCCATCTTGCGCAGGCGACGTGACCTCGAAGCTTAGCTGCGGCATCCGGTTGCCCCAGGCCTCAAGGTTCAGATCCTCTAGCACGACGTAGGCCAGCCCGCGATAGGCAGGCGCCATATCGCCCTCATGCGCCTCGACCGCAGGGTCGGGGCGCTGATCCTCGTCGCCGTTGTAAACACGCATGTTAAGGTCATCGGCCGAGATTTCCTCGCCGTCCGCCCAGACGCGACCGACACCGAGAATACGCCCCTCGCACAGCGCAAGGGCCACTGACAGGCGATAGCTGATCTGGGTGACGGTGGACCGCGGCGTCCCCTTGCCGCCGCCCGCATCCTCGGACCGCGCGATCTCCTCAAGCGGAGAGGCCCAGATGACGTGCCCCGGCAGCCGCATCTGGCCCCAGATGCGCGGAATGGGCGCACCCTCGCCTGCAGTCTGCAGGCGCAGCCGGTCGATCCGGCCGGTCTCGACGGCCTTCGACCCGCTGCCCAGCAGTCGCTGGTCGATGACCCGCCCAACGGTCGCACCGACCGCGCGGCCGATCACGGCACCCGACAGGCCCAGAACCGCGCCGCCGAAGGTTCCGCCAATCGACGCCCCTACGGCGGACAGCACGATGGTCGCCATGATGGCCTCCTAAGGTCTGAATTCAGGGAAAGCGGAACCGGCCGGTGATCCGGTTCTGCCAAGGCGTCGTCAACGGGCTGTCGATGACGCCATGTGCGTTATAGGCATGGATGAATCGCGGCGCCTCGCCCGCATCGCACAGGATGCCAAGGTGCTTTGCAACCGCCCCGGCGCGCATCCGGAACAGCAGCACGTCACCCGGCCGCATCGCATCATCGCGCGCGACGGGGACAAGATGGCGCAGCGCGGCTTCCATCAGCACTTCCTGCCCGCCGCCCTCGCCCCAGTCGGGCGTATAGGGTGGCGGCGCTTCCGGCTCGACGCCGTGCCGTTCGCGCCAGATGCCGCGGATCAGGCCCAGGCAGTCGCAGGCGACGCCCTTGGTGCTGGCCTGGTGCTGATAAGGCGTGCCGATCCAGCCGCGCGCGAGGCTAACCACATCCTCAACCACGGCGAGGCCCCGCCTGCGGCGCCATGATCCAGTCCTCGGACGGAAGATGGGGAAAGCCGCGGAAGTTGACGAAGTTGTCGAATTTGTCCCGGCAGGTCGTGGCACGCTTGTCGCAGCCCGCCACAAGCCGCACCCGGTCCGCTGCCGCCGGCGTGATGCCCAGGCCCTGCCACAACTCGATCTCACGCAGCCCGCCCGGCAATGCCGTATCGTTCTTGATCGTGGCTTTCAGCCCCTCGGCCTCACCGCTCAGGACGTTCAGGCTGCCCCTTTCGAACCAACCGGCATCATAGCTCGGAAAATTCGCAAAGCGCAGGATGCGTCCATCCTCGATGGCAGTAATTCGGGCCTCGGCCACGAATGTCTCGCTCGTCAAGGCCAGCTTGCAGCGCCCGTCGCCCAACCGGGCCGAGCAACGCGGATGGAAAACCCGGCCGCGTGCCATGTTCAGCGGCTCGGACAGGCCGCGCAGTTCGGCGCGAAAAGCGCCTTGCGACCGGGCAATCTCTCCCAGGCTGCCGGCGAAGACCAGGCGGCGGCGGGCGACATTCGTCCAGTCCACCTCCCACATCTTGACCTCGGCCCCGTCCCAGCGGCCTGCAAGGATGTCCTTTTCCGCAATGGCATCATCCGACAGCGCGCCCTCGGCTTCGGAGTTGTCAACCGACAGTCCCGTCGCCTGAACCAGGGCGCGGGCGGACATGCCATGATCGGGCCGGAAGGCTATCCCGCCGAAGGTCAGCGCGGCGTCATGATCGGTAAAGCCCAGCACCATCCCGTCCGCACGGCGCACCATCCAGGCGCGCGCGGTTGTTGTGACCGTCATACCCGCACCTCGATCACCGGGATCGCAGGCATCTCGCCTGCCTGAAAGGACGCAACCGAGACGGCAATTCGGTCGGTGTCAAAGCGGACAGGCACGTCGAATTCGTAACCAGCAGTTACCTCGGCTCCTGGATCGGGGGCGTCGTTGAAGGCGATCAGCCCCTTGGCATGATCGACTTGGTAATGGGTGCCCGGAAAAACCTCGCTGCCGCCGATGCCTGCCCGGACGCTGTCCTTGACCGGCTTGTTGATCGGTCGCGCATAACGGCTAGGTCCGGACGAATAGGTCTTGGTCAGCTGAAAGACCTTCGTCACGCCGTCCCCCTGCGCAATGACCTGATCGCCAAAGGACGGCGCACGCGACGGAAGACAGCTTTTATGATCCGACCAATCCTTCCAACGGAACCCATGCAACTGCCCCGCCCGCGCCTCGAAGAACGCAACCAAGGCCGACAGATCGTCCAGGGACCGCAGGCCCATCCCCGCGTCATAGCGGCGCCGTGCATGGGCCCAGGGGGTGTTGCGTTCCTCGAACCCGCTGGCAAGTGCGACGATCTCGGTCCGGCGTTCGGGGCCGCCCACCGATCCGAAGGACAGGTTGGCGGGAAATCTTACTTCGTGAAATGCCATTGCCGTCCCTGTTTCAGCTGTTGCGTTCGCCGCGGGCCATAACCCTGCCCAGTTGTGCCGCGATCTGCGACTGGCTGCGTTGGAAGCCTGCCACATCGGGGGTCGTGACATTGACCGTCACATTGACCGCCCGTGACCCGCCACCGGCGGCCGCCACGCCCAGGCGACCGTCGGCGCCCCGGCGCAACGGCATGATCGCCTCGGGGCCCGCCTCGCCCATCAGACCGGTCGCCCCGCGCATGGGGAAATGCGTGGGCTGGCTGACGACGCCGCCCTTGGCAAAGGGCATGACCCGCCCCTGCACGAATGCGCCACCATTGGCAAAGGGCATCGCGCCCGACAGCATCCCGCCGATCCCCTGGGCCAGGGAACCGGCAAGCGCGTTCTCGACCGGCTTCATCGCCATGGAAAAGACCGTGTCTGCGATCGACCGCCCGATGCCCTTCAGCGCGTCCGAAAGCTTTTCGCCGTCGAAGATCAGGTTGTCGAAGGCCCGCCGCAGCCCGCCCTCGATGCCGGAACTGAGCGAGCCGACCTCGCGCGCGGTGACCGTCATGGATTGCCGCAGCCGCTCCAGTTCCGCCTCGAAGGCGGCGGTCATGCGGCTGGTCTGGCCGAAGCCCTGGTCAAGCTCGTCCAATGTGGTGGTGAAACCGTCCTTGTTGGCCATAAGCCTTGCCCCTTATCCAGAAATGTCGCGCGGGCGGTCAGGAAAGCGCGCGGCCAGTTCCGCCAGCCGGTCGCGCGTCATGGCGGGCGGCCCAGCCTCGACGCCCAGCATCAGCGCCAGTTCGGCAGGCGTCAGCGCCCAGAACTGGTCCGGGCGCAGCCCCAGCCCGCGCATCCCGGCCCGCATCAGGCCGGGCCAGTCCAGGCCGCCGCTCATGCCGCGATCCGGAACGCCCGCGCCAGAAGCTCGGCCGCGGCGCGGCCCGCTGCGACCGGACCGCCGCCGATCTCGACCGTCAGAAGGTCCGCCGCCGTGCCGCGCCAGCCGCCGCCGCGAAGGCCCGCCACCAGCACCGCCAGGACATCCCGGCTGCTGAATCGGCCGGCCTCGAAGCGCGCGGCGATGGCCATCAGGCTGTCGGCGCCCAGGTCGTGTTCCAGTTCGGCCAGGGCGCCCAGCGTCAGCCGGGCAACGTAAGGCGTGCCGTCCAACACAACCTCGACCTCTCCGCGCATCGGGTTCGCCATCACAACGCCACGAAGGCCAAGGCACCGGCCGAGGCCATCGTCACCTCATAGGTCGCCTCGCCGTTATAGCTGCCTGCATATTCCAGTGCGGTGATCTGGAACGAGCCTTCGACCGTGCCGAAGTCCGGGATCACCACCTGGAAGCGCGGCACCTCACCGTCAAAGAAGATCTGGCGCGCGCGGCCGTCGGTATTCGCGTCGCGGAAAACGCCTGATCCCGAGATCGATGCGCTGCGCACGCCTGCGCCGCCCAGAAGCTCGCGCCAGCCGCCCTCGCTTTCCAGGCTGGTCACCTCGACCGTCTCGGCGTTGAACGACAGGCGCGAGGCGCGCAGCCCGGCAATCGTCTCGAACGCCCCGTCGCCGGTCATGTCCATCTTGATCAGAAGATCGCGTCCATTCTGTGCCGCCATTGGCTCTACTCCTCAGCCCAGATCTATCCGCGCCCGGAAGGTCAGATCGACCCGCCGCGCAGCACCGTTTTCAACCCGCCGCGCCCTTGCGCGTTGGAACCACAAACCCGTCAGCCGGCCCCGGCTCAGGGCCAGCGGCGCCTGATCCAGGGCATCCGCCACCGCCACGGCGGCGGCCTTGACGGCCGCAAAGCCCGCGCCCTGGTCGGCACCCGACAGGACCGACACGACAAAATCGTGCTGCGACGCCGCCGCCGTCATGTCACCGGCATCCCGCACATCCTCGGGACCAAGCGAAATGAAGACGCCCGAAGGCGCGTCGACCGGCATCGCGTCGAAGATCGCATCGCCTACCAGGTCGCTCAGCGCCGCATCGGCGCGCAGATACTGATACACCGCCCCCTGCAGGGCGACGCTTGCTGCATAACTCATGCCTGGGCCTCCTCTCGGGCAAAGCAGGTCAGCCAATGGCCTGCCCCATCACGCTCGGCCACGGCCTCGATGACGAACAGCCGCTGTCCCATCCGCAGCCTCTGGCCAGCCGCAGGGCGCCGGGGATCGCCGGCCCTGGCACCCCGCACGGTGATCCGCCAGGACACCACGCTTTCCGGTGCGACCTCGGCCCCGCGTTCCTGGCCGACGCCGGCCTTCATCTCGGCCCACAGCGTCCCGATGCGCTGCCAGACGGTGCGATAGCCGCCCATCCCGTCCCCCTGGCGGACCGATCCTTCCAGTTCCAGCCGGACATTCAGGTTCGGTGCGCTCATCGCCGCGCCTCGCGGCTGCCGCGTCCGGCCAGCGTCCGGACCTGACGCCAGCGTTCAATCAGCGCGCTGACCCCGAAGGGCATCCCGCCCTTCGTGCCGTCATGGCTGCGATCCTCATAGTATCGCGCGGCCAGCATCAGAACCGCCTGCGCCAGATCCGCCGGAACCTGTGACCAGCTATCCCCGAAGCCCGCGACAAAGGTCACGCTGACCATCCCGCGACGCGGCACATGCGGCAGGATTACCCCGGTCGGCAGGATCATCGGCCGCTGCCCGTGCGGCAGCAGGCGCCAGTTCTCCTGCGGAACCTCGGTCACGGTGCCCATGCCGTCGTCGATCTCGATCTTCTCGACCTGCGTCACGGGCGCCAGGGGCAGCGTCTGGCCCAGCCGGTCGCGCCAGTCGTCCAGTTGCATCGTAAAGCGCCGCGTCAGCAGCACCTTTCCGGTCCGCGCCTCGATCGTCGCGATCGCGGCCCGCAGAAACCCTGCCAGGGCCATGTCTTCCGCCGTGTCGTCTGCAATCTCGAACCCTGTTCCAAGCCGCAGATGCTCGCGCAGCGCCGCGACAGGCAGCGCCTCGGCCGCGGCCCGCAC
>JAPSIP010000392.1 GCA_031178645.1 Paracoccus sp. (in: a-proteobacteria)
CGTCAATGTGGCGCGCGGCCCGGTCGTGGACACGGCGGCCCTGGCTGCTGCCTTGCAATCGGGCGTCATCGCCGGGGCGGGACTGGATGTCTTCGACGACGAACCGGAGGTGCCGCAGTCGCTGCTGGATGCGCCGAACTGCGTGCTGACGCCGCATATCGGATCGGCCACGGTCCAGGCGCGGCGGGCAATGGCGCAACTGGTGCTGGACAACCTTGCCGCCCATTTCGCCGGCCAGCCTCTGCCCACCCCCTATCCGGGCTGAGCCATGCGCGTCCTGTCCATCGGCGAGCCCCTGATCGAGTTCACCAGCCGGCGCAACGCGCCCTCGACCTTCGACCGCAGGGCCGGGGGCGACACGCTGAACACCGCGATCTACCTTGCGCGGCTGATGGGGCCGGGAACGGTCGGCTATCTGTCCTGTCTGGGCGACGACCCGCACAGCCACTGGCTTCGCGCGCAGATCGCGGCGGAAGGTGTCGATACCGCGTTCCTTCTGGAAAGGCCGGGCGCACGGCCGGGTCTCAGCTTCGTGGCCACCGACGCGGCGGGCGAACGCAGCTTTGCCTATTGGCGCGACCAGTCGCCCTTCCGCGACATGTTCGTGGACGGCGCCGACCTGGGCGCACTGGATCATGCCGATACGCTGTTCCTGTCCGCAGTGGCCCTGGCGGTGCTTCGCCCAGCCGGACGAGAGGCGCTACTCGACGCGCTGCAACGCCGGCGGGCACAGGGGGCGCGCGTGGTCCTTGACATGAACTACCGCCCTGCCCTGTGGCCCGATGCCGCGACCGCAAGGCAGGTGATCGCCCGTGCCGCAAGGATCGCCTCCCTGCTGCTGCCTTCCTTCGACGACATGGCCGCCTGCTTCGGCAGCGCCGACCCTGCCGGGGCCATTGCGGTTCTGCGCGGCATGACCGATGCCGAGATCATCCTGACCACCGGCGGTGGAGCCGTCCTGCGCTGCGCCGAGGGAAGCGACACGATCGAACGGCACGAGTTGCCGCCGCCCGTCGCGGCGGTCGATACCACCGGCGCGGGCGACAGCTTCAATGCGGGGCTTCTTGCCGCACGCCTGGCGGGCCTGCCGGTGGACAGGGCCATTTCTGCCGGGGCGCGGCTCGCTTCGGTCGTCGTGACCTATCCGGGTGCGGTCATTCCCCGCGACGCGATGCCCCATCTGCCGTTGAAAGAAAGCCTGCCATGACCCCTACCTTTGACGCGGCCACCGCCGCGCGCACGCTGCTGGACATCCGCAGGGGCGCGCGCCGCCAGCCGGGCCTGCCGGTGACGCCGCCCGATACGGCCGCTGCCTATGCGGTTCAGCGGGCGGTGATCGCCGAACTGGGCGGCGGGGCCTGGAAGATGGCGCTGCTGGGCGGGCGCGACCGCCATGCGGGGGCGCTGCCGGGCGGGCTGGTCGCGGCTTCGGGCGACACGCTGCCATCCCTGCCCCCGGACGCCTGTATCGAGGTCGAGACCGCCCTGACCCTTGGCGCCGATCTTGCCCCCGGCGCGGACGAGGCCGCGGCCCTGGCCGCCATCGCCGAGGTCAGGCTCTGCTTCGAAGTTGTCGCCTCGCGCTATGCCGATCGGAGGGCGGTCCATCCGCTGGAGGCCATGGCCGACGCCTTCAGCGCGGGCGGCATCGTCCTTGGCGGTCCACTGCAGGACTGGCGCCAGGCGACGGCGGGACTGCTGGGCATCCGCCTGTTGCTGGACGACCAGCCGGTCGAGGC
>JAPSIP010000393.1 GCA_031178645.1 Paracoccus sp. (in: a-proteobacteria)
GAACCTGTAACCTGCCCCTTAGGAGGGGGCTGCTCTATCCAGTTGAGCCACGGGGCCGCCACAGTCCTTTTGACCGCTGCCAAGCGATTTGGCAAGGTTGCCGCGGGGCCGGGCGGGCGCTAACATCGGGCAAAGACCTGAATGCCGGTGCATGATGAACGTCCCAAGACCCCGCCGCCCAATGACCCTGCGGGATGTTTCCGAAGCATCCGGCGTATCCGAGATGACCGTCAGCCGGGTCTTGCGAAATCGGGGGGACGTATCGGCCGCGACGCGCGAGAAAGTGCTGACGGCGGCGAAGATGCTGGGCTATGTGCCCAACAAGATCGCCGGCGGGCTGGCCAGCCAGCGGGTGAACCTGGTCGCGGTGGTCATCCCGTCGCTGTCGAACCTGGTCTTTCCCGACGTGCTGGGCGGGATTTCGGCGGAACTGGACGATACCGGCCTGCAACCCGTGATCGGTGTCACCAACTATTCCCCCGCGCGCGAGGAAATGGTGCTTTACGACATGCTGTCTTGGCGCCCGTCCGGCGTGATCCTGGCCGGGCTGGAACACAGCAAGGCCTCCCGCGCGATGCTGGAAAACTCGGGCATCCCCGTGGTCGAGATCATGGATGTGGACGGCCCGGGGATCGACACGATTGTCGGCATCTCGCACCGCCGTGCGGGGCGCGAGATGGCGGCGCGGATCCTGGCGGCCGGCTATCGCCGCATCGGTTTCGTCGGCACCCACATGCCCGAGGATCACCGTGCCCGGAAGCGCTTGGCAGGCTTCGAGGAGGGCCTGTCCGAGGCCGGCGTGCCGCTGGAGGCACGCGAATACTACCAGGGCGGCTCGTCCCTGCTGAAGGGCCGCGAATTGACCGAACGCATCCTGACCCGCGCGCCGGATCTGGATTTCCTGTATTTCTCGAATGACATGATCGGGGCAGGGGGGCTGCTTCATTGCCTGGACAAGGGCTATGACATCCCGGGCCGCATCGGGCTTGCGGGCTTCAACGGGGTCGATCTGCTGGACGGGCTGCCGGTGCGACTGGCCACCACCGATGCGCGGCGTGTCGATATCGGGCGGCGCGCGGCGCGGCTGGTGGCAGGCAAGGATTCCATCCCCGAGGATCGCATCGTCGCGCTGACGCCCACCTTCCTGCCGGGCGACACGATCCGCCATGCATGACGCTTGTTCCTGCAAGCTTGCGAGGGGGCAGGCGCATGACTAAGTCTGCGGTCATGCGTATTCCTTATCTTGACCGTCTGATGAACAAGGGCCCCCGCGTGTCGGTGGTCCGCCTGCATGGCGCCATCGGCATGGCCGGGCGCGGCGGCGCGCTGTCCGATGCCGCCCTTGCCCCCGTGATCGAACGCGCCTTTCGCAAGGGCAAGCCGGTGGCCGTGGCGCTGTCCATCAACTCGCCCGGCGGATCGCCCGTCCAGTCGTCGCTGATCGCCGCCCGCATCCGGCGCCTGGCGGACGAGACGAAGATCCCCGTCCATGCCTTTGTCGAGGATGTCGCCGCATCCGGCGGCTACTGGCTGGCCTGCGCGGGCGACCAGATCTGGGCTGATGACAGTTCGATCCTTGGGTCGATCGGCGTGATCTCGGCCGGGTTCGGGTTCCAGGACCTGATCGCCCGCTGGGGGATCGAACGGCGGGTGCATACTGCGGGCCGGTCGAAATCCACGCTTGATCCCTTCCGCCCCGAACGCCCCGAGGATGTGGAACGCCTGCACAATGTGCTGG
>JAPSIP010000394.1 GCA_031178645.1 Paracoccus sp. (in: a-proteobacteria)
AAGAAGATCGAACTGCACCTGCATCTGGAAGGCGCCGCCCCGCCTGCCTTCATCCGCGGCCTTGCCGCCGAAAAGCACGCCGACCTGGCCGGCGTTTTCGATGACGGCGGAAACTATGCCTATGACGGCTTCGACGGCTTCCTGCGCTGCTACGAGGCTGCGACCAGCGTGCTGCGGACGCCCCACGACTATGCCCGCCTGCTGGCCGAGGTGCTGGAGCATTCGGCCGAACAGGGCGTGATCTATACCGAGCTGTTTGTCTCGCCCGAGTTCTGCGGCGGGGCGGACCTGCCCGCATGGCGCGATTACCTTGCCGCCATGGTCGAGGTCGCGGACAAGGCCCGCGGCCAGGGCATCGACAGCCGTGCCATCCTGACCGCGATCCGCCATTTCGGCCCCGACCGCGCCCGCAGGACGGCCGTCTGCGCCGCGGAAACCGCGGGCGGATGGGTGACCGGCTTTGGCATGGGCGGGGCCGAATCCGTGGGCCGCGCCACCGATTACGCCTGGTCCTTCGACTGCGCGCGAGAGGCGGGGCTGGGCCTGACCTGCCACGCGGGCGAATGGCGCGGTTCTGACAGCATCCGCGACGCCCTGGCGCTTGGCTGCACCCGGATCGGCCACGGCGTCCGCGCGACCGAGGATCCGGCGCTTGTTCGCGAACTGGTTGACAAGGCGGTGACCCTGGAAGTCTGCCCGGGATCGAATGTCGCGCTTGGGGTTTATCCAAGCTGGCAGTCCCACCCCATCGCGCGGCTGGCCGATGCGGGGGTCCGCGTCACCGTCTCGACCGACGATCCGCCGTTCTTCCACACGACGATGCGTCACGAATATGACCGGCTTGCCGACACCTTCGCTTGGGGCGATACGGAGTTCAGGCAAATCAATCGCTGGGCAGCCGAGGCCGCGTTCTGCGACCCTGCCACCCGCGACCGGCTTTTGAAGGAGTTTCCGTGAACCAGCACCTGACCGTCATCGACCACCCGCTTGTGCAGCACAAGCTGACGATCATGCGCAAGAAGGACGTGTCCACCGCAGGCTTCCGCCGCCTGCTGCGCGAGATCAGCCTGCTTCTGGCCTACGAGGTCACGCGAGAGCTTGAACTGACCTCAACCCGGATCGAGACGCCGATCTGCGAAATGGATGCACCGACGCTGGAAGGGAAGAAGCTGGCGCTGATCTCGATCCTGCGCGCGGGCAACGGCTTGCTGGACGGGATCCTCGAGATGATCCCCTCGGCCCGGGTGGGCTTTGTGGGCATGTATCGCGACCCCGAAACGCTGATGCCGGTCGAATACTACTGCAAGGTGCCCAAGGAACTGGATGCGCGCCTGACGATCGTCGTCGATCCAATGCTGGCCACGGGCAATTCATCCGTCGCAGCCATCGACATGCTGAAGGCGCGCGGTGCGACCAACCTGCGCTTCCTGTGCCTGCTGGCCGCGCCCGAGGGGGTCGAGCGGATGCGCCAGGCCCATCCCGACGTGCCGATCTATACGGCATCGCTGGACGAAAGGCTGGACGATCACGGCTATATCGTGCCGGGCCTGGGCGATGCGGGCGACCGGATGTTCGGCACGAAATAGGCCGCGTTAACCCGGGGTTCACGCCTTGCCCCTAATGCTGGACCCACGAAACAGAATCGCGGGTGGTGGATGTGGGTCTTGGGTTTGCTGGTGATGGTGCTCTTGCTGCCGGGGCAGGTCGGGGCCACACCCGAGCCGCCCCCGCCCGGGG
>JAPSIP010000395.1 GCA_031178645.1 Paracoccus sp. (in: a-proteobacteria)
GCGGCTGTAGCCGGGGGGCTGTCGGCCCCCCGAACCCCCCGAGGATATTGAAACCAAGATGAAAGGGCTGCCGGAAGGCGGCCCTTTTTCGTTGGCAAGGAGGCAAATGATGGCGTTTCGATTGTTTTCGCGGGAGGAGAAGCAGGCCCCCGCGCCGGAAAGAAAGGCCAGCGCGACGGGCCGGGTCGTGGCCTTTGCCAGCGGCGGCAGGACGGTCTGGTCGTCGCGCGACACGGCCAGCCTGACGCGCGGAGGCTTTGTCGGCAATCCGGTGGGCTTTCGCTGCGTCAAGCTGATCGCCGAGGCTGCGGCGGCGGTGCCTCTGGTCTGCGAGGATCGTGAGCGGCGCTATGACGTGCATCCGGTGCTGGATCTGCTGCGGCGGCCCAATCCGGGCCAGGGCAGGGCTGAACTGTTCGAGGCGCTGTTCGGGCAGATGCTGCTGTCGGGCAACGGCTATGTCGAGGCTGCGGGCTTGGGGGCGCAGGGCCTGCCCGAGGAGCTGCATGTGCTGCGGTCGGACCGGATGAGCATCGTTCCCGGCGCGGACGGCTGGCCGGTGGCCTATGACTATTCGGTCGGGGGGCGGAAGCATCGGTTCGACATGACGGGCAGTCCCGATCCGATCTGCCACATCAAGTCCTTCCATCCGCAGGATGACCATTACGGTCTGTCGCCCATGCAGGCGGCGGCGGTGGCGCTGGACGTCCACAACAGCGCCTCGGCCTGGTCCAAGGCGCTTCTGGACAACGCGGCGCGGCCCAGTGGCGCCATCGTCTACAAGGGCGTGGACGGGCAGGGGGTCCTGTCGCCCGAGCAATACGACAGGCTGGTGGGTGAGATCGAGATGAACCACCAGGGCGCGCGCAACGCAGGACGTCCGATGCTGCTGGAAGGCGGCCTGGATTGGAAGCCGATGGGCTTTTCGCCTGCGGACATGGAATTTCATGAGACGAAACTGTCGGCGGCGCGCGAGATCGCGCTGGCCTTCGGCGTGCCGCCGATGCTGCTGGGGATCCCCGGCGACGCGACCTATGCCAATTATGCCGAGGCGCATCGGGCCTTTTACCGCCTGACGGTCCTGCCGCTGGCGACGCGGGTCGCGGCATCCGTGGCATGGTGGCTGTCCGAGCATCTGGGCGCCGAGGTCGATCTGCGCCCCGACCCCGACCGCATCCCCGCCTTGGCCGAGGAACGCGACCAGCAATGGAAGCGGATCGGCGAGGCGCTGTTCCTGACGGATGCGGAAAAGCGGGCGCTGCTGGGCCTGCCGCCCCTGGCCGGGGCGTGACCCTATGGAAGGGTCGCGTTTCGTCAAGGACGGCTTCGGCTGGCACGATCAGCGGTTCGAGGTGCAGGAGCGGATCATGGCCCTGCAGTTCGGCACCATGGAGAAGCGCCTGGAGCGGATCGAGGCGCTGATCGAGGGGCTGGAGCGGCGGCTGTGGATGACCGTCTACGGCGTCGTTGCGGTGATCCTGACGCAGGCGGTGCAGGGCATTCTGGAATTTGCGCCGAAGGGAGGCTGATGGATGGTTCCGGGACTTGAGGTGAAATTCGCGGGCGGTGCGCCCGTGCTGTCGGACGGGCAGGTGATCGAAGGCTATGCCAGCCTGTTCGGCCTGACCGACCAGGGCGGCGACGCGGTGGCGCCAGGGGCCTTCGCGGCGTCCTTGGCGCGACTGGCAGCCAAGGGCGACAAGGTGCGGATGCT
>JAPSIP010000396.1 GCA_031178645.1 Paracoccus sp. (in: a-proteobacteria)
CCATATTGGGTCCAACAACGGACCGAAAGGAGCCTTCCGATGCAACTGACCGGCATCCACCACCTGACCGCGATCACCGCCGATGCGGCGGGCAACAACCGCTTCTATACCGACACGCTGGGCCTGCGCCGGGTGAAGAAGACGGTGAACCAGGACGACACCTCGGCCTATCACCTGTTCTTCGCCGATGGCGCGGGCACGCCCGGCAGTGACATCACCTTCTTCGACTGGCCCGCCCCCCGCGAACGGCGCGGCACCCATTCCATCAGCCGCACCGGGCTGCGGGTGTCCGAGGACAGCCTTGACTGGTGGGCGGCGCGCCTGTCGGACCTGGGCGTCGCGACCGGCAAGGTCCAGACCCTGGACGGCCGCGCCAGCCTCGATGTGGAGGACCCCGAGGGGCAGCGCCTGCGCCTGGTCGCGGCACCCGAACCCGCGGGCCAGCCCTGGGATCAAAGCCCGGTCCCCGCGCCGCACCAGATCCACGGCCTTGGCCCGATCACCATCTCGGTCCCCGAACTTGCCCCGACCCAAGCCGTGCTGACTCAGGTCATGAACATGACAAAGGTCCGCGACTATGCCAGTCCCGACGGGCAGGGCCAGGTCCATGTCTTCCAGATGAGCGACGGCGGGGCGGCGGCCGAACTGCATGTCGCCGTCCAGCCTGGCCTGCCCACCGCCCAGCAGGGCGCGGGCGGGGTCCATCACGTGGCCTTCCGCGTGCCCGACACCGCTGCGCTGACGGAATGGACAAACCACGTGCGCGGCTTCCGCGTCCCCAACTCGGGCGAGGTGGAACGCTTCTATTTCCGCTCGCTTTATTTCCGCGAACCGGGCGGCAACCTGTTCGAACTGGCGACCGACGGCCCCGGCTTCGACGTGGACGAACCGCGGGACACGATGGGCCAAGGCCTGTCGCTGCCACCCTTCCTGGAAGCCAAGCGTGCCGCGATCGAGGCAGGGTTGAAACCGCTGGACTAACTGGACCGCCGGGGGCACCCTGCCCCCGGCTTCCCACGGAGACGCGCATGACCACCATCCTCGGCCTGTCGGGCAGCCTGCGCCGCGCCTCGATCAACGGCGGCCTGCTGCGCGCCGCCCGCGACACCGCGCCCCAGGGCGTGACGGTCGTGATCGGCGACATTACGGACGTGCCGCTGTATAACGGGGATGACGAAGCCGCCCATGGTACCCCGCCCGCCGTCGCGCGGCTGAACCAGCAACTGGCCGGGGCCGACGGGCTGCTGCTGGTGACGCCCGAATACAACAACGGCATCCCCGGCGTCTTCAAGAACGCCATCGACTGGATGTCGCGGGGCGAAGGGTTGGGGCTGTTTGTCGGCAAACCCGTCGCGGTCATGGGCGCGTCCCCCGGCGGCTTCGGGACGACCCAAGCGCAGAGCCATTGGTGGCCCGTGCTGCGGACGCTGAAAACGCGGCCCTGGTGGGATGGGCGGCTGATGGTGTCGCGCGCGGGCGGGCTGTTCGACCGGGACGGCAACCTGACCGACGACAAGACCCGTCAGGCGGTGGCCGATTTCGTGGCGGGATTCGTGGTCAGCCTGTAATGCCCGTGCATTTGCGCACAGATCCCCTGCGCCAGCGAGGCTTTTCGCAGGGCGGGCGCGGGTCCATCTTGATCCCGATGGGGCGGCCCGCCCGATCCTGAAGGAAAGGACCCAGGCATGACCGACAAGACCATCGACCAGGTCG
>JAPSIP010000397.1 GCA_031178645.1 Paracoccus sp. (in: a-proteobacteria)
CGCGGCGTCGGCGGGCAGGGCGAACATCATCACCTGGTCGCCGACCGGGTGGCTGTGGCAATCGTACCAGAAGACCGCGCCGTTCTGGTTCAGCGAGGCGCGGCGCGTCCGGGTTCCCGCGCCCGGCACGGGGCGTGGCGAATCAAGCAGGCGCGGCAGCGGCCAGCCGATGGGTTCGTCCGTCTGCCCCTCGGCCTTGCGCAGATAGGCGGCGTTGGCCCAGGTCACCCGTTCCTCGGCGTCCTGGCGCCAGACCAGCATCGGCGTCTGGTCCAGCGAGCGGCGCAACAGATCCAGTTCCTCCTCCATCGCCTGCTGGGACATCGAATCGACGACGATGCCCGCATATTCGGCCTGAGGGTCGGTGATGGTGATCCGCAGCAGCCCCGAATCGACCTGTTCGACCAGCAACCGCAGGGTGGCGCTGCCGGTGCCGGATTGGCCCAGGCATTCGAACCGGCCGGACCGGTCGATGCGGGCCAGCCCCTCCATCGCCTCGGGAAAGCGCGGCCCGATCCATTGCAGAAGCCGCGCCCATTCATCCTCGGGGACGGAAATGCGGTCCAGAAGCGCACGGGCGGGGGGTGTCGCATCCACCAAGCGGTGGTCGCGATACAGCAACACCATCGGCTTGAGGCTGCTGTCCAGCCCTTGCGGCAATTGCGCGCCGCGTGCCCCGCGTCCAGCGTCCCACCAGCGGATCAGGGCCATGGCCAGCAGCACCGACAGGGTGCCCGTCAACACCGCCAGCAAGACCAGCCCGATACCGTGCAGGATCATCCTCAGCTCCTTCGCGTTTGGACAACCATAGCGAGAGCGGGCTTAACGAACAGTTAAAACCCTAAGGCAGCCAGTTGGGATTGTGGCCCAGTGGCGCCCGCGCATCGGCAAGGATCCGGTCCAGGGGCCAGCGGACCGTCACCACGGCCCCCGGCCCGCCATTGTCAAAGCCAAGCCGCGCCCCGGACCGTTCCAGCAGGGTCTTGGCGATGAACAGGCCCAGCCCCATGCCTTCATATCCTTCGCGCTGCGCGCCCCCGCGCTTGCTGGTCAGGTAGGGATCGCCGATCCGGGCCAGCAGGGCAGGGGGATAACCCGGGCCGTCGTCGCGGATCGTGACGGCCAGCCAGCCATTGCCCAGTTGCGATTCGATGATCACGCGGCTGGCGGCGAAATCGACGGCATTCTGGATCAGGTTGCGCAGCGCGTGGATGATGGCCGGATCGCGGCGTATTTCCGGGCCTTCCGCGCGGATTTCGACCGCCGGCCCGCGTCCCGCATGGGGTTCGGCCGCGTCCTCAAGCACGGCGCGCAGGGGGGCGCTGCGCAGGTGCAGGTCGTCCTTGCCCGCCCGGCCCATGCTGCGCAGGATTTCCCCGCAGCGGACGGCCGAATCGCGCAGGGCGATGGCGTCGGCCTGCAGGTCCGGGCGGTCGTCCAGTTCGTCCGCAAGCTCGGCCGCGATCAGCTTGATGGTGGCCAGGGGCGTGCCCATCTCATGCGCCGCGGCCGCGACCACGCCGCCCAGGTGCTGCAACCGCTGTTCGCGCGCAAGCGCCATCTGCGTGGCGAACAGGGCATTCGACGTGGCCTGGAGTTCGCCCGTGACCCGATGGGCATAGCCCGCGAAGAACACCACCCCGATCATCAGCGCCGTCCAGTGCCCAAGCGCCAGGATCGGCGACAGCACCAGTTCGCGCCCC
>JAPSIP010000398.1 GCA_031178645.1 Paracoccus sp. (in: a-proteobacteria)
ATGTTCCAGGATCGCACCGTGCAGATAGGGGCTGACCGCGAAGCCACGGGCTGCGGCGCGGATCGCGGGTTCGACGACATCGGCCCAAGGCAGCCGCCCGTATTGCCGCTGCATCAGGAACCAGCCACGCAGGTTCCCGGGCACCGCCACTGCCGATGGTCCGACACGGTTCCGCCGCCCCTCGGACTCCATATAGGCGTCGGGTTTGTCGGAGACGGGGGTAAACATGTCGGGCTGCGCGCCCCGCCCGGCCGCCGACAGCGCGTCGATCACCACATGGCGCCCGTCCGCCAGCCGCAGATGCGCGATGCCACCGCCCGCGATGCCAACCATCATCGGCTCAACGACGGTCAGCGTAAGCAGCGAGGCGACGGCGGCGTCCACGGCATTGCCGCCGACGGCCAGCATCTCGGACCCTGCCATCGTCCCCAGCGGCGCGTTCGCGACCACCACCCCGCGCGAACCAGAGGCCGGGCTTTTTTCGCAGGTGAAAGGAAGGGTCATGTCGGGGTTCCGCTGTTCGCGGGCAGCTTGGCCCCAGGGGACGGCGGGATCAAGCCCGCGCATCCTCCAGCATCATCCGGGCGGCTTTTTCGGCGATCATCATCACCGGCGCGTTCGTGTTGCCGCTGGTGATGGTGGGCATGATCGAGGCATCAGCGATCCGCAGCCGCCCCACCGCCCGCATCCGCAGCCGCGTGTCCACGACCGATCCATCGTCGCTGCCCATCCGGCAGGTGCCGACCGGGTGGAAGATCGTCGTGCCCACCGCGCCCGCTGCCTTGACCAGATCGTCGTCGGTCTGGAAGGCAATGCCGGGAAGATGCTCGCTCGGGTCATAGCGCGTGAAGGCCGGCTGCGCGGCGATCTTGCGGGTCAGGCGGATCGCCCGCACCGCCACGTCGCGGTCGCCGGGGGTCGACAGATAGTTGGGCCGGATCGCCGGATGGGCGCGGAAATCCGGGCCGGTCACGTGGACTGAGCCGCGGCTTTCCGGGCGCAGGTTGCAGACGCTGGCCGTCATGGCCGGGAACGGGTGGACCGGATCGCCGAACTTGTCCAGGCTGACCGGCTGGACGTGGAATTCGAGATCCGCCGTCGCCTTGTCGGGATCGGATTTCGCGAAGATGCCCACCTGGCTGGGGGCCATCGACATCGGCCCCGACCGCTTCAGCAGGTATTCCAGCCCGATCGAGGCCTTGCCCATCAGGCGCGAGGCTTTTTCATTCAGCGTCGGCACGCCGCGCACCTTATAGACCAGACGCAGTTGCAGATGGTCCTGAAGGTTCTCGCCCAGCGACGGCACCTCAACCTGCGGGGCAATGCCCGCGGCTTGCAGGACGTCGCCCTGGCCTATGCCAGAGTTTTCAAGGATCTGGACCGATCCAATGGCCCCTGCGGCCAGGACCGTCTCGCGCGCCGCGCGCACCTCCTGGCGACGGCCCTGGTGATGGAAGACCACGCCCTGAACCTCGCCCGCCTCGATCACCAGGCGTTCGACCTCGGCGCCAGTGAGGACGCGCAGATTGGGACGCTTGATGACGGGACGCAGGAAGGCCTTGGCCGCGCTCCACCGCCAGCCGCCGCGTTGGGTCACGTCGAAATAGCCGCTGCCCTCGTTGTCGCCGCGGTTGAAGTCGTTGGTGCGCGGGATGCCCGCCTGTTCCGCAGCCTCCATGACGGCGTCAAGGA